>JBGOYQ010000012.1:0-10718 GCA_041479735.1 Anaerolineae bacterium
AGATCACGTACCGGTCGAGGAATTCCTGGCGCGTGTCGGTCGAAAACATCTGGTCGAAGAACAGGTTGCCCGGGCCGTAGTGGATGAAGCTCCCCGAGTAGAACTCGAAGCCCATAGGCTCGTGCGACTGGCTGCCGCTGACGATCGCCGCGCCGGCGTCGACCGCCCGGCGGAATCCGGCGACCTGTACGGGTGGAGGCGAGGAACGATAGTATTCGGACCACTGGAACGTGAAGATGGTCAGGTAGCCTTCGGCCTTCAGCTTGCCCACCTCGGAAAACAACGTGTCATAGTCGCAGGGGGTCGAGCCCGGCGAGGTGGCCGTCGCCCAATCCTCCGGCGGACCGGCCGGGTTGCATCCGAGGAATGCGATCTTGTTCCCGTTGTGCTCGAACGTGGCCGGCTCCATCGACGCGGCCAGGTCGGCACCGCCTCCGAACGTCTGCCAACCTCTCTGCCTATACAGGTCGAGCGTGTAGTTGAGCGCTGCCTGTCCCCAATCTAAGATGTGATTCCCGGTGAGCTCGACCAGACGCACGCCAATCTGGTCCAGCAAGCCGATGTCCTCGGCCGGGCTGCAGAAGACCAGCGAATCCTGAGTCGGATCCGGCCGGGGGCATTTGGGCGTGAAGGCGACCTCGTTGCTGACGTGGGTGATGTCGGCCTCGCGCAGCCAATCGCCGATCTTGAGCCCCGGGTAGTCGACGCCGTTCACCTCCATCTTCCAGGCCGTAGCGCGGGTCAGCGCGGTCGTCCCCGTCATCAAAACCATGGTCATCTTCGAGGCGTCGCGGTTGGTCGCCGGCCAGGCGATAGCCTGCTCGACGTCGGCGACGTCGACCGGGTCCCCGGTCAACCCGAAGCGGACCGTCAATCCATAGGTTTCTGGCGCGAACGTCTTCTGCAACGGCGAGATGCCATCAACCGAGAGGACCTTCCAGCGCGGCTCGAGCGACTCGAAAGGGACGATCGCCAGCGACGGGCGCGACTGCCAGGCTTCCTCCACGAGGTCGCCCTGCGAGCCGACGCTGGTCGCCGGCTCCGAGCGCGGCCCGAGCAACCCGCTCATCGCCTCGGCGGTCGCGGCCGTCACGTAAAGCAGCTGACCCGGCGCACCTTCGCCGGCCCAGGCCGAACGCAAGCCGGCCATGTCGATCGAATCTTGCACGGTGGGAAATGGCGCCACAGCAGCGTATACCCAGAGCGCCAGGGGCGCGGTCCCGTCGGGTTCGGCGCGGACGGTGGCGGCATCGCGGTCGGTGACGATCTGGACCGGCCGACCTGCCACCTGTGTGAGGACCGCCACGGGCCGGCGCAATGTCTCCGGTAACGCCGGCGAGAGCCAGATTGCGATCGGGCTCGGCGTCGAGGTCGGCATAGGGGTCACGGTCGAGGCGGAGGTCGACATCGCCAGTAGCGGATCTTGCGTCGTCGGGGTAGGAGGGCCGGGGAGAGTCCCGCACGATGCCAGCAACAACAGGGCGAGCGCGAGCACGGGTCGAAATGGCGAACGGTGAGGCGGGATAGGGGTCGGATTCATGGCCAGGTCGGATTATGCCACGCTTCCCCGCGCGTCGACGGCACGCGTGAAGACGGCTATGCTCGTGGGACGGAGCTCAACCTGGCGGCGAATCGATCGAGGGCCCGGTAGTACGGCTCGATGGAAGGCAGGTAGTGGCGCTCGTCGGCCGCGTGCGGCCCGACCCCGGTTTGGCCCCAGACTACGCCCTGACCATCCGGGGCGAACCGCGCGCTGGTCCCGGGCAGCTTGCGCCCGAGCACCGCGTCTCTCCCGGAGACCTCGGCCACGGCCTCGAGCAGGCATCCCAGGAATGGGTTTCCCCGGCTGCATGCGACCCCGTTCTCGGCCGCTGCGATGGTAAGCGACAGGCCGCGAAGGCTGCAGAAGGCCTGGACCTCGGTCAGGATGGCCTGGACGTCATCTTGGGGAATCGGGCGGATCTCAATGCCCAGCCGGCCGTGCTCGGCCGTGACGTTGAAGATGCCGGCTTCGCCGACGCTCACGTAAGGGAAGCGGACCTGCGATCTCCAGGCATCGTCCGCCGCCAGGGTGAGGTGGCGTTCGAAGATCGCCTGCAACTCGTCGCGAACCTGAAATAGGACGGCGCTCAGGTCGGCGGCGGCCGAGCGCAGGCCGGTATGGCCGCGGGTCCCGTGCGCGGCGACCTCCAATCGCATCAGGCCCCGGTTCTGAACGCAGACCTCGCCCATGCGCTCATCCCCGCGTTCGCCGGTTCGTTCGCCGGCGATGAGCAGCCGCGGGGCGTAGCCGCTCTCTTCGTTCAGCCGGCCCAGCACGTGGGGCGTGCCGCTGGGCTCGCCCTCGCCGATCTCCTCATTGCCGACGAGCAGCAGATTGACCGGCGGGAAGGGACCGCCCCTCCGAACGGTGTCCTTCATCCACACCAGGTAGGTGGCCACCACGGTTTTCATGTCGGCGGCGCCGCGCCCCCACAAGTAATCGCCCTCGAGTCGCGGCTCGAATTGGCTGTCGTCCGGCTCGGGCTCGACGACGTCGAAGTGACCGTTCAGCATTACCGGCGCGCCCGCCCCACCCGGAAACTCGGCTAACACCGCCGGGTAGCTCCCCTGCTCGAAGATGCGGACCTGCAGGCCGGCCTGCCTCAGGTAGTCGTACACGAAAGTCGACGCGCGCTGCACCTCATCCAGCCGCTGCCGCGGCGCCGGCGCGTTGGTTACCGAAGGGATCTGGATCAGCCGGACGGCCAGGTCGACGATCTCCGCCGTCTTGTCCGGGAAGCGCGTGTCCAGCACGCGTCCCTCCGATGGGCGGAAGCGGATGGGCGCGCCGGGTTCGCGCCGGGCGTCATCGCGCGCCCGACCGAGCAGGTCCTCGAGCTTCGCGCGGCCGTCGGGCATGGCTGCCAATCCGTCCGAGATCGCCTCGACCTCTCGGGCGACCTGTGCCTCGCGCTCGGTCGCCAGTTGCTGTAGTACTTCGACCGGCACGACATCGGTGCCGGGCAGCAGCCCCTGCAGCCGGGCGCGCACGGCCTCGGCGGTGCTCGGTCCACCGGCGGCCATCTCCCACAATGGGGCCACATCCGCTGACCGCCCAAAGGCTTCTGCCAGCGGCGTAATCTCGTCCAGCGTCCGCCGCAAGAAGTCTCGCATCGGGATGGGCGACCCAGTCAATGGGTCCTCGATCTCGGCCCGAAGGCCGTGCATCGCCGCGAGCCGCTCATTGCGGCGGACCCTCGACAGATCGTCGTCGTCATAGCGAAAGGCGCGCCCGTAGTCGGGTTGGGCGTAGAACCAGATGAGCAGAAGCTCCTTGAACGCCAGGTTAGCGACGTCGGTCTCGAGGGAGTGGCCGCCCTCATCCGTGCGCACCTCAACGCGCGACATCGGCAGGTCGATGCGCGCCAGCAGGTTCTGGATCACGATCTCGCCCGCCATCGCCTCGACGCCGGCCGCCTCACCCGCGGCGTACAACCCCTGGCCGTACAGCTCGTGCAGCTGCTCGGCGCTCACGGCGATCAATCGCTCGACCGGCTCAGCGAAGGATCGAGCTCGCACGGCCGTCCAGTTGTTGTTGCCGAAGCGGATCCCCCTGCGAACCAGGTCATAGGACAGCCGCCGATAGTCCGCGTGCGAGCGATACAGGTGGGGGATGTCCAGCGAGGCGGGGCTGGGGAACGTAAGGTTGCGATTCGAATCGTAGGCGGTCAGGGCGATGACCGGCCGGCCGTCACGGAGCTCAGGCCTCATCGGGGTGCTGGCGCTGGTGGCGATGAAGAGCGCGGCGAAGGCGCGCATCCGCCGCGTGCCGTCGATGTAGACGCCGTTCTTGAAGTCATCCAGATGAGCATCGCCGCGTTCGGAGGCCGGCAGGTGCAAGAAGTCCCAGCTCAGCAGAGTCTCGGGCAGGGACAGGTTGGCATGGATCCCGGCCGTCGCCAGAGCCGGACCGTACATGTCGACGCAGCGTTCCAGGTAACGCCGCTTGGCCAAGTTCCATCCACCGGGTATCGATCCGTGCCCCACGTCGATCGCCTGGAGCAAGTTGCCATGGAAGGCGTACAGACGCTCGCCGTAAGCTCGCCCGGCGTGGGCCAACGCGTTGAGCAGGCTAGCTTCCAGCAGCCTCGATTCGTAGACGGCTCCGGCCGGTGAGTAGTAGGGCCGCGTGGCCCACTCGATCATCCAATGGAAGACCTCAAGTTGGCTGCGGTCGGCCAACCAGCGTGGCAGGATTTCCGCACGCAGGACGTCGACGAAGGAACGCTCCGCCGGACCGGTCCCCACCGTCCGGAGGGGATGGAAATGGGAATCGAGCATGTTGAGCTCGATCTCCAACCCGGTCGTGCCGCCGGCCGGCAGGTCCTTGATCGCCGTCTGCCGGGCGAGCAGGTATTTGTCGGCAAACCGGCCGATGTCAGCCGTCGACGAGAGCATGAAGCCCCTCCACGAGCCGGCGCGCCGCCCCCAGCGTCTTATCCACCGGCGTGGCATATGAGAAGCGGATCCAATCCCCGCCGTAAGGCGAGAAGAACGCCCCGGGCACGATCGCCAGCCCATGGTCCTCGGCCAGGTACTGGCCCAGCGGCTCGCTGTCGTGCCAGCCCTTGCGCCTCAGCCACGGATCGACGCGCAAGAAGGCGTAGTAGCCCTTGCCCAGGATGCTGGTGAAGCCCTGCTCGTCGAGGAACCGTTTCAGAGCCGTACGGCTGGCGTTCGTCGGCTCGACGATCGATCTCGAGGCCTCGGCGTAACCCATCTCATAGGCCGCCATCGCCACCGCCATCGAATAGAAGGACGGAATAACCGTGTGGGATGCCCGGGCGACGATGTGTTTGATCACCGCTTCCGAGGCGATCAGGTGGCAGTTGCGTACGTTGGAGGCGCCGAGCGATTTGGTGATCCCGTCCAAGAACATCAACCGCGGGCGCTCGGCCGCGTCGAAGCGCTGGATGAACGCATTCAGATCCATCGGACTCTCATCGGTGACGAAGTGGTACATCCAGTCGTACAGGACGAAGGCCGCGCCCAAACGCAGTGCCTCCTTGCCGAGGGACACCTGTCGCTCGACCGAAAGCGTGTTGCCGGTCGGGTTGTCCGGGCAGGTGACCACCAGGCCGGCGATCTTGCGGCCCGTCCGGGCAGCGAACTGCGCGCAGGCCTGCAATCCATCTTCCGTGTAGGCCCAACCCTCCTGCGGGTCGCCCGGGGCCAGGAGCACGTTGGCCCCCACCCCGTACGGCCCCCAGTTGTAGGAAATCCACGGCACCCGACTGACCACGATCAAGTCACCGATCCGTCCATGCCCGAGGGCCAGCATCGCCGAGTACGCCTTGACCAGCGCATCCCGCCCACCGACGGTAGCGGCGACGTTGGCCGGCCCCAGGCCCGAGGCCGGGTCAAGCCGCCAATACTGCTCGACGACCGCCTTGCGGAAGGCATCGGTCCCATACGGCATGTCATAGGCGCTGCCGTGCTGGCGCTGCAGTTCCGCCGCACGCGCCAGGATCGCTTCCGGCACGCCCGGCAGGCTGGCGCCGCCATCGCCCTGCGAAGCGTCGAAGGTTGGGTCACCCGGGCGCTTGGCACGGTAGACCGCCAGGCTCTTGTTGATCAAGAACATCCGCGAGGCGGGAATGTCCGCCAGGTGTTGGAGATGATCGCTGACCGGGATGAGGTTAGCCTCAGGCACGACGGTCTCGGGCAAATCGATACCTAGCTTCACACGTCCCTCCCTGGCTTCGGTATCCATCCGGTGCCGATTCAGCAAACGCCCCAGCCTGGGGCTGGGGCGTCTGGTCGGCATGATGCTCGCGCGCGGGCTACCCCGAACCTCCGGCGGCGCAAAGCCGGCCACCGCTGGCATTCGTATCGTTCGAGGCGATTACCCTGGCGGTCCTCATCGGGCGCCAGTCTAGCACGGTTGGTAACGGGGAGCAACCCAGCCCCAGTCGACCGCTGTCTCGGACGGTCGGGCCCGCGCCGCAACTCTCGACTGTCCCCCCTATTGTGAAACGGGAATATGAATGGGCTCGGCCTTCTGCGCCGAGCCCATTGAAAATGCACCTTGCCCTGGGATGCAGCCCGGTCCTAAGGCCTCTCCCGAAGGAACTTGCGGATCGGCGTGCCAAGATCAGAAGGCTGCATCGGCCGGCATCCCTGGCTTGAGGTCGTGGCTGGGGTTGGGAAGCGTGATCTCGATCTTATACACGGTCGTGCTGCGACTCTCGACGGTCTGGACATTCCGGGGTGTGAACTCTGCTTGATCGGATACGAAGGTGACGGTCCCTTCGTAGGTCTTGCCAGGGAAGGAATCCACCGTCACCGTCGCCTTTTGGCCGAGACGGATGTTGCCGTACTGGTTCTCGGGGATGTAGACCGCCAGGATCACCTTATCCAGCGAGCCGATCTCGGCAACGGTCATGCCTGGAGAGGCGACTTCCCCGGGGTTGAGCGGGCGCGACAAGACCAGGCCCGAAGTCGGCGCCGTCACAATCGTCTTGTCGAGTTGCACCTTGGCCATCTGCATGGCCGCCTCGGTTTGCGCCATGCTCGCCTGGGCCTGCGCCACCCCGATCTTGGCCGAGTCGACCGCGGCCTTGGCGGCCTGAACCGCCAGTGATTGGTCCCCGGTCCTGAGCAGATCGAGCGCGTCCTGTGTGTTGTTCAGGCGTTCGTTGGCCACGGCAAATCGCGCCCTGGCTTCCATCACCCGGCTGGCCGCGTCGCTCGTCAACATCTGGTCATACGACGATTGCGCGGAATCCAAGTCCGATTGGGCGGAATCGAGGTTCTTCTGGGCAGCATCGACAAGCTGGGTGTTGTCCCGGGCAGCCCGGGCTTCATCCAGCGTCTCCTGCGCAATGGTGAATGCCTCCTGGGCTTCCACCAGCCGTTTCTCGGCCCCGACGAAGTCGCTGTTGGAGGCATCCTTCAACACGCGGTCCAGATTACCGGTCTCGACATCCAGCGCCTGCTGCGCCGCCGCCACCTGAGCCTCGAGCGCGACCATCTGCTCGCTCTGGGAGAAGTACCAGACAGGCAAAGTGATCTTATCAGGCTGACTGGCTTGCCAACTCGTCGAGTGTCCCGCCTTGTCCTGCTGACGGGCGGCCAACACGGCCTGATCATACGCAACCCGGGCGCTGGCCAGACGTCCCCGGGCAGCGTCGAGACTCGATTGGGCGACCTGGACAGTGGCCTGCGCCTGGCTGTACTGCGCCTGGAGCAGCTGGTCATCCAGGCGGAACAGGACGTCGCCGGCCTGGACCGTCGCGCCTTTGTCCACCTTGATCTCGGCGATTTTGCCGGCGATCTCCGACGCCACCTGGACTGTGTCGGTTGAAATTGTGCCCGAAGCCTTCAGCAGGGGTGCAGCCCCGTTCCCCCCCAAGGCAGCGCAACCCGCGATCAGCCCTGACAGACCGATCCACACCACGCCAAGCATCCAAGGTATTTTCCTCATGGAGCACTCCTTTCTTCCCAACTCCGATCCTCCAGTAGGCTGTAGGATCGAGCTCTATGACAAGGGGTCGGACCTTTCCGCCGCTGTTGGTCCAATCGCAAATTCGATGAAATCTCTTGCCAGCGCCTGACAGGCCATGACTTAGGTCGTATCGCCTTAGGTGCGCACGGCCGAGATGAATACGTCTTCCAGTGTCGGCGCGATCCATTCGATGCCAGTCGTCTCCACCTGCTCCTTCCGCAGGAACTCCTCGATCGCCGGTCGGTATTCTCTGGCGTCGGGTACGACTGCGTGAACCTGGGCTCCGTAGAGCGCTACCTCATCCAGAGGAAGTTCGCCCCGAGCCTTGGCTCCCTGCAAGGCGCGCAGGGCCCGATCCGGCTCCGGCGAGCTCACCTCGAGCACCTGACCTCGCATCTGAGTCTCCTTGAGGCGGTCTGGGGTGTCGAGTGCCACCAGCCGACCCTGGCTGATGAAGCCCACCCGTTGGCAGAGCTCCGCCTCATCCATGTAGTGGGTCGTCACCAGAACCGTCGTCCCCTTCTTGGCCATGGCGTAGATCAGGCCCCAGAATTCCCGGCGGCTGATGGGATCGACGCCGGCTGTCGGTTCGTCGAGGAACAGGACCTTGGGTCGGTGGACGATGGCACATCCCAGAGCCAGGCGCTGCTTCCAGCCCCCGGAGAGATTCGACGTCAACGCGTTCTCGCGGCCCTCGAGGCCGGCCATGGAGATGATCTCTTCTTCGCGCTGCCGGAGGTCGCCTGTGGACAGGCCGTACACCCTGCCGTAGAAGCGGATGTTCTCCAGGGCGGTCAAGTCCTTATACAAGGTGAACAGTTGCGACATGTACCCCACGCGGGCCTGCATCGCCTTCGTCTGGGTTACCGGATCGTACTCCAGGACTTGCATCCGTCCTTGCGTCGGTTGCAGCAGGCCCAACAACATGCGAATGGTGGTCGTCTTGCCGGCGCCATTGGGGCCGAGCCAGCCGAACACTTCCCCGGCGTGTACGCGGAAGCTCACATCCTCGACGGCGACGAAATCCCCGAACTTCTTGGTCAAGTGCTCCACAACGATAGGATCGGCCTCCCGCGTGCCCGGAGCCGACGGTCCTGACTGGTTACGAATGGAGGCCTGGGATGACTCACTCACGGCCAGCCGCCTGCTCCCGATGAATCAAGCTGATGAAGGCCTCCTCCATCCGCGGCTCGATGACGCGCATGCCGGTCCAGGTTATCCCCTGGCCGGTTAGCGCGGCCTCGATCGCTGGCCGACGGAGGGGGACATCGTCTACAACAAGGTGAAGCCGCGCCCCGTAAGTCTGCGCTTCGATCACGCCCGCCATCCCGGCGACGAGCTCTCGGGCGGGTACGAAGTGGCTTGGCGTGAACTCGAGCAAATGGCCTGGGACCATCTTCTTGATGGCGGCCGGCGTGTCGTAGGCGATCAGATGCCCTTGATACATGAGCCCCACACGGCTGCATCGTTCGGCTTCGTCCATGTACGGGGTCGAGACGAAGATGGTCAGCCCCATCTCGGCCCGCAAATTCCCCAACAGACTCCAGAATTCTCGGCGGCTGACCGGGTCCACGCCGAGTGTCGGTTCGTCCAGAAGAACGACCTGGGGCTGATGGACCAGGCTGCACGCCAGGGCCAGCTTCTTCTGCATCCCGCCCGAGAGGCGACTCGCCGGACGGGAGGTGAAATCGGTCAGCCCGGCGAACTCGATGAGCTCCGGAATTCGCTTCTTCTGATCCGCAGGCGCGATCGCATGCAGGTTGGCGAAGAAGCTCATGTTCTCCAGCACGGTCAGATCACCCGGCAACGCGAAGGTCTGTGCGATATAGCCGGTCCGTTCGCGGATCGCATAAGTCGAGCGCATCGAATCGAATCCCAGGACGGAGCTCTCGCCCCCATCTCGCCGCAGCAGGCCGAGGACCACGCGCGTCGTCGTGCTCTTGCCTGCTCCATCGGGCCCGATCAGCCCGAAGGTCTCGCCTGGATTCACCTCGAACGTGACGCCGTTCACAGCCGTGATCACGCCTCGCCGGCCTTGGAAGCGCTTGACCAGATCATGGGCTGAGATGGCGACGTCGGCGGCCATCGGACTCAATCCAGCCGCTTCTTCGAGGCGGCTGCAGCGATAACCAGCGCCAACACGGTGTAGCATCCCAGAATCAGCGCATCACCCCAGAGGAACGTCAGTCCGACACCCTTGGTGATGACGCCGCGGACGATGCGCATGTAGTACGTCAGGGGTATGAAGTTGCCGATGATTTGCGTCCAGAGCGGCATCGCGGCGCGCGGGTAGAGGAACCCCGTCAGCAGCATGGAGAACAAGTTCAAGACCGCCGTCAGCTGCTGCGCCTGACGCTGATTGCGGGCGATGGTTGAGATCAGCAGGCCCAACCCCATGCTAGAGATGATGAACAGGATCGACAAGACGGCGAACAGCCCGGCGTTTCCCTGGAAGGGCACGCCAAAGCCCACCATGCCGACCAACAGAATCACGGCCAGGTCGATGGTGACGACTAGCATGCCGGGAATCAACTTGGCGATGATCATCTCGATCGGCCGTGCTGGCGTCGCCAGCAGTTGCTCCAGCACGCCGCTCTCACGCTCGCGAACCACCGCCAGGACCGAATGCGCCACGATGATGTTCTGGATGATCAAGGCGATCAACCCCGGGAGGACGAAGACCAGATCGCGCATATCCGGGTTGTACAGGACGCGGGTGGCGACCGATACGGGAAGCTGCATCCCTGCCGTCATCGAGGCCGGACTGGCCTTCCGCACCGCCTGAGCCGTCAGGTCGAGGGAATACTTCTGCGCGATGGCGCTGGCGGCGCTGTAGCCGGATTGAACGCTGAAGGAGTCCGACCCATCCAGCAGGATCAGGACGCTCCCTTGCCCTCGATCGACGTTCTCGGCGAGATGAGGCGCGATCACCACCCCTGCTTTGGCCGCTCCCGAGTCGATCGCCTGGATGATCTGTTCCTCGTTCTGCAAGACAAGCTTGATGTCGAAGTAGCCGGAGGCCTGAAGTGCCTGGATGAAATCACGGCTACGAGAGTCGAGGCTGTCGTCCACCAGAGCCGTCGGCAAATGATTCGTCGTCAAAGACACGGCGTACACGAACAGGAACAGCTGGATGAGCGGCAGCGCGAACAGCAGCATCAGCGTCCGCCAATCCCGCAACATCTGCACCGTCTCTTTGTAGGTCAGCGCCCGCAGGCGCTGCCAGCTC
>JBGOYQ010000013.1:0-10651 GCA_041479735.1 Anaerolineae bacterium
AGACGCTATTAGGAGAGGCACGAGGTGAGGGTCAATACCTCAGCAATCCCCCGATCTCACCGGCCTGCTGCAGACTGGTGTTGCCGTGAACGACCTCGACCTCGCCTCCATCGGCGATGACCTTGCGCACGGCGAGCTCAACGGCATCCTCGATGCATTCGTAGCTTCCACCGCAGAACGCGCACACGGCGGCCGGCCGGGCGGTCAGATGGCCGCAGCCCGTGCAGCGATAGCCAGGGGCGCGAAAACCGTCCTGGAACAGCAGCGTCTGCACGCGGCCGGCGTGCACGGCATCGAGCGTCTCATCCAGCTGGACTACTCCCTCGCGGCCTTTGGCGGCCGCCGTGACCACGGTCGCGATCATGCGGTCTTCGCGCGCCGTCTCGGCACGCCCGGCGATGGACAACGCCTTCTCCAGCACCTGCGCATGCCCGGCGGCCATGTCCATGGGAAACGTCCCGACGACCAGGCTCTGCCAGGTCTTTGGCAGTAGTGTTCGGAAGCGGGTGACGGTGGCATCGGAGCCGGCAATGAGCACGCGGCGTACGCGTTGAGCCTCGAAGAACTCAGACGCGAAACGGGCGGCCTCCTTGAGGTTGCGATCGGCGACATCGTCGGTAGCGTGCGCCCGGCGGCCCCGAAGCTGAGGGCCGCCGCCGCGTTTGATACGGTGGACCGCCTCGCCCAGCGTGCCCTCTTGCTCGCGTAGCTCGCCCAGGTGGAAATGAAACAGACGGGCGCCCTGTTGGTCGATCAGAGCGACCCCATAGTAGCCATAGCTGTCGAGCAGATCGGCCAGGGGCTTTACGTAGGGCCGGTCCATCAAGCGAGACCGGCTGCGGATGTCAACGGCCAGGGGGTAACTCCGGAAGTAACGTTCACGCACGCAGGAGAACATCGCCAGGCTGCGCCCGGTCCAACCGTATTCGTGCTCGACGAATCGCTGGACGGCATCGCCATCGGCCGCTGCGCCCTCGCCCAGCTCCTTGATCATCTGGCGCAGGCGCAGCTTATAGGCATCTGCCGAGCCGGCTTGAGGCTCCACACTCAGATACACGCTCAAGACCGGATGGGCCGGCCGATACGCGATCAGCTCGTGCAGGTCCTGCTCGGTCAGCATGACAACCTCCTGACGGTCGGTATTCGATTGATGGGCGAGGCCTACGCTAGGGCCGCGCGCTAAGGGTCAGCGGAACCTGGACCTCCTTTCCCCCGCGCAAGACGGTTAGTGTCACGACCTGGCCCACCTGGGTCTTACTGACCAGGTAGGACAGCAAGTCATTGAAAGAGTGCACCGGCTGGCCGTCGATAGCCAGGATCAAGTCTCCTCCCGGGTTCAACCCGGTGGCGTCGCACGGCCCGGCGCCGATGATACCGGCCTTGTCCGCCGGCCCGCCCGGGGTCACGCAGGTGATATACGTCCCCTGGACATCCGTCGGGAGCTTCAGCTCCTCGATCGTCTTCAGGTTCCAGGCGCGGTCGCTCAGGCTGGAGATGCCCAGGTAGGGGTAGTCGTACTTGCCGTTCTGGATTAGGGCCGGGACGACGCGCTTGACGATGTTGATCGGCACGGCGAAGCCCAGCCCGGAGTTGGCCGCATCCCCGGAGACCGTGAAAGTCTCAGTTCGAATGGCGCGGTTCACACCGATGACCTGGCCGCGATCGTTCAGGAGCGGACCGCCCGAGTTGCCCGGGTTGATGGCCGCGTCCGTCTGGATGATGTCGCCGGCGGTGAACGGTTGACCGCCAGGGGCGGCGCGCTCCGAGTCGAGCGTCCGGCCAATGGCCGAGACGATCCCATGCGTCATCGTGCCGGCCAGCAGGCTGAACGGATTGCCGATGGCATAGACGCTGTCCCCGGCATGGACCTGGTCGGAGTCGCCCAGCGGCAGCGGCGTGAGCTTGGCGGCCGGGACGTCGACTTTGAGCACCGCCAGGTCCGAGTCGGCGTCTGTCGCCAGCAGCGTTGCCCAGACCTTGAGGCCCGAGGCGAAGTCGACCTCGATCTTGTCTGCCCCGTCGACGACGTGGCGGTTGGTCAGGAGATGACCGTCGGCATCGATGACGAACCCGGAACCCTGGGCAAACGGCACGCTGTCGCCGTTGGTGGAGCCGGGCTTGTCGTACAGCCAAATGGTCACAACGCCGGGATTGGTGCGCTGGTACAAGGTGACCGGGTCGAGAGCCGCGTCGCTCGTGACCGGTACGGCGCCGGGCTGCGGCGGAGCCGAGGTCGCCTGGACGTTCGAGAGCGAACTCAACGTCGGCAAAGTAGTGACCGAAGGCAGGTTGCCGAGCTGCAGGACGCACGCCGAGGCGGCCAGCAGCATCAACACCAGCGGAAGCACCCACAGCATTCGTTTCATGGCGTGAACCTCATACCGATAGCGGTCGCGTGGACCAGGGTAGGCCGGTGGCTAGTGTTTGCGCATTCCCGCCAGCCGGCGATAGAGCTCGCGTTCCTCGTCCGACAGGTGCGTCGGCAGCGTGATCTTCAGCCGGGCGTACAGGTCGCCGTGGGTCGAGGGGCTGTGCAGGTTGGGCATGCCCCGCCCCTTCAGGCGGAAGACCTGGCCAGCCTGGCTCTCGGGCGGAATCGTCAGGACGACGTTGCCCACGGGGGTCGGGACCTCGGTCTCGCCCCCAAGGAGGGCAGTGTACAGATCGACGTTGGCCTCGACGTTCAGGTCGTCTCCCTTGCGTTCGAAGCGTGCGTCGGGCTCGACCTCGACGAGCAGGAACAGGTCGCCGGACTGAGAACGACTGCCCTCACCCTGGCCGGCGATGCGCACCCGCGTCCCGGTCTGTGCGCCGGCGGGTACTTTGACCTCCAGGCGTTTGCGCCCGCGTTGGACGGTACGCTTGGCGCCGCGATAGGCCTCGGCCAAGCTGATGGGAACGGTTTGTTCGAGGTCGCGCCCGCGGCCGCCTCGGCCGGCAAAGGCCTGGCCGGATCCGCCCATGCCGCCGAAGATGGTGTTGAAAAAATCCGAGAAGTCGCCACCGAAGAGGTCGTTTAGATCGCCGACCTCAACGCGCGTCCCGCCCGGGGCCGAGGCCCACTGAGTCCAGTCGAAGCCTCCCGACTGCCCGCCCATTCGCTGCCAATCCTGGTAGGACGATCCCAGCTGGTCGTACTTGGAGCGCTTTGCTGGATCGCCCAACACCTCGTAGGCTTCGTTGATCTCCTTGAAGCGCTCTTCGGCCTGCTTGTCGCCCGGATTCTTATCCGGATGGTATTTGACGGCGAGCTTGCGGAACGCCCGCTTGATTTCCTTTTCGTCCGCATTCCGATCGACGCCCAGGAGCTTGTAGTAGTCCTTGTAATCCATGAGTGGTCTCGCTATCGCTACGATTCTAAGGGGACGACGGAAGGGGAGTCAATATCGGTGGGGCAAGTCTAATGCGATTCTTACGTCGCCGCAGGCGGCGGCCGCCGCTTGCCCTGTCAGCCTTCCATGCTATCATACCTGTATGATGCAAAACGCGCCGCGAGGGCGTGTGTTGGTCGTGGATGATGACCCCGACATCCTGGACCTGCTTTCGCGCCAGGTGCTTCAGCCCATGGGGTACGTCGTCGCCACGGCCGACGACGGCGGCGCCGCCATCCAGCACGCCCTGAATTTCGCCCCCGACCTAATCATTGCCAGCCTGACGCTGCCCGGATTGAGCGGTAAGGACCTCCTGGTGGCTTTGCGTTCCCAGGGCATGGAAGTCCCGATGCTGGTCACGGCGCCTGAAGGTATGGAAGCCGACGCCGTGCAGGCTTTCCGCCTCGGCGCCCGCGACTATCTGGTCAAGCCGCTGCGCGAAGCGGAGGTGGTCTCGGCCGTCGAGCGGGCGCTCAGCGATGTCCGAATGCGCAACGAGCGCCACCACCTCGCCGAGCAGCTGGCCGAAAGCAACCGCGAGCTCGAGCGCCGCGTGCGTGAGCTAACCACGTTGTACGGTATCGGCAAAGCGGTGACGTCGACCACCAACCAGTCACAGCTGTTCACCAAGCTGGTCGAGAGCAGCCTGTTCGTGACCGAGGCCGACATGGGCTGGGTCTTGCTCTCGGAAGACAAGTCGCAGTCGCTGGTGCTACGCGCCCAGCGCAACCTGCCCCCGACATTGGCGGCCAAGATGCACCAGGTCTGGGACGACGGGGTGAGCTCGCTCGTGATGCTTTCGGGCGAGACGTTGAGCATCTACGGGGAAGGTCTGGCACAGTTCAAGCTGGCGCGCTTCGGCAAGGCGGCCTTGATCGCGCCGATCAAGGTGCGCGATCAGCCCATCGGGGTGATCAGCGTCGCGCGGCAGGAGCATCGCCCGTTTAGCGAGCGCAATCAGGCGATGTTGGAGGCTGTGGCGGACTACGCCTCCATTTCGTTGGTCAACTCTAGGTTGTTCCAGGCGCTCGAAGCGCGGGCCCAGCGCCTGCAACGTGTGATCGAAGAAACCGGCGCGGGGAACCAGTTGCGGAGCGAGTGGCTGGAAGGCTTGAAGCACCGGCTGCATCAGGCGCAAGGCGACATCGCCGGATTGCTGGAAGACCTGCGGGATCAGGCCCAACGAGCCCGATGGGAAACCCTCGGCCACGAGATCGAAGCACTGCTCCAGCAGGCGGCCGAGGCGCCGGGGATGACGGACGGCGACGAACAGCCCCCGCAGGCTGTCCCTTCCACCGCCTGACCTTCGCGCGTCGAGGTCGAGGCACCACCCGCGCGCAAAGGATCGGGTGACGAGCATGACCGAAGCCTCGATTCTGGTCGCCGAAGATTCCACCGACATTCGCCAACTTCTCGAAGACACGGTCTTGAAGCCGGCCGGCTACGCCGTCCGCAGCGTCGGCGATGGCATGTCCGCCTTGGCCCTGGCGCGAGAGCTCAAGCCCGACTTGATCATCACCGATCAGAACATGCCCAACCTGTCGGGGACCGAGATGGCGCGGCGGCTGCATTTCGACCTGCCTTATATCCCGGTCATCCTGATCACGTCCGAGGGCTCGGAGGGGCTGGCGGTCGAGGCGATGCGCAGCGGCGTTGTCGACTACCTGACCAAGCCGTTCGAGGCGGAACTGCTGCTGGCGGCGGTCGGGCGTGCCCTGGCGACCGGCCGGCGATGGCAGACGATGGTCTCAGCCCAGTCCGAGGCGGAAGCCAACACGCAGGCCCTCGAGCACCGGCTGCATGAGCTGGAGACCCTGGCGCACATCGGACGCACAGTCACGGCCACACTCGACCAGGACGCGGTCTTGACGACGGTCGTGGAAGCCGCCGTGCGTTTGACCGAGGCCGAGGAGGGCAGCCTGCTCCTGCTGGACGAAGACACGGGCGAGCTGTACATGCGCGCCTCCAAGAACTTCGATGAGGAGTTCGCCCGGACCTTCCGGCTGCAGATCCAGGATTCACTTGCCGGGCAAGTGATCGCCAGTGGGAAGCCGGTGATCCTCGATGAAAGTGCACCGCAGAAGATCAAGACCTCCTATCTGGTGCACTCGCTGGTATACGTGCCCTTGCGTGTGCACGGGCGCACGATCGGCGTGCTCGGCGTGGACAACCGCAAGGCCGGCCGGGCGCTGACCCGCGAGGCGATGACCGTGATGATGGCGATGGCCGACTACGCCGCCATCGCCATCGAGAACGCGCAGCTCTATAATCGCTCCGAGGCCGAACGCCGTAAATTGGAGGCGATACTCAAACAGACCGAGGACGGCGTCATCGTCGTGGACCAGGAGAATCGGCTGTTGCTGATGAACCACACGGCGCAGCAAGCATTCGGCGTCAACGATCGTTTGGTCGGACGGTCGGTGGTCGAGACGTTCGACGACCAGCAATTGCTGGCCCTGCTGCGCGCCCCAGGCGACCTGCCCCGTCGGGAAGAGATCGTGCTTCGGGACGGGCGTGTGTTCAACGCGCAGCGAACGCCGATCCAGGGCGTGGGGCAGGCAGTCGTGATGCAGGACATCACCCATCTCAAGGAGCTGGACCGCATCAAGTCCGAATTCGTCACGACCGTCTCGCACGACTTGCGCTCACCGCTGACGGCGATCCTGGGCTATGTTGAGCTGATCGACCGGGCCGGCGAGGTCAATGATCAGCAGCGCGAGTTCATCCGCCGGGTACGCCACAGCGTCGAGCAGATCCGGGTGTTGATCACCGACCTGCTCGACCTAGGCCGGATCGAGGCCGGCATGGACGCCGCCAAGCAGAGCACGCCGCTGCCGGTGCTGGCGCGCTATGCTATCGACGGTCTGCGGGCATCGGCCGAGTCGAAAAACCTGAAGCTCGAGGCCGACCTGCCCGACGACCTGCCCCTGATCACCGGCGACCCGATTCGGCTGCGCCAGCTGATCGGCAATCTGCTGGAGAATGCCATCAAGTACACGCCCCCAGGTGGGCGCGTGCATATCGAGACGCTCTCGGAAGACGACCAGGTCATCCTGCGCGTGTCGGACAACGGGCCGGGCATCCCGCCCGCCGATCAACCGTACCTGTTCGACAAATTCTTCCGCGCCAGCAACGTGCCCGACGAGACTCCCGGAACGGGTCTGGGGCTGTCGATCGTCAAGTCGATCGTCGACAGCCACAACGGACGCATATGGGTTGAGTCCGTCCTCGGCCAGGGGACGCGGTTCACGGTCGTGCTGCCGGCCGCGACGGGATAGCGTGGCGCTCGAGATCAATCGAGTCGCCTGGTCTCTGCTGATCTGACTGCGGGAAGAGGAACGCGCGGCCACGGCCGCGCGTTCATTTAAGCAGAGCCTCCGCCGGGGCGGTGAGGGGGGTAACCCAGCGGAGGCCTTCGCCAAAGGAGGAGACAGCGATGAGCGTAGGTGCCCCGTCTCTGTTCTCCGAACGCTATAATACAACTGCGGCTAGGGGTCAGGTATTGCGAAAGGTCACGCGTAGTCTGTGACGTTCTTCACAGACGGTGACGGCCCCGGCCGTTCCGCATTTTCGAACGCAGTTGTCTGATCAGGCCGCGCGAAGGTACGTGCCAACCCCCGATGAGTGACATACAGGACCTCCGCCGCCGTCTCGCCCGTCTCAATCGCCGGCGGAGGCCAAGCATGGCCCCTCGACCTCCCGCAAGCGTGGCGCGCCTCGAGCTACCGACAGGTGAGCTCGTCCCGACCGATTCGGGCGAGGCCTATCGCATCGAGTCGCATCTGCCCATCGACCATGTGCACGGCGGCGGCACGCTGGCCGACCTGTTGGCTTTCGATTCCGGGCTGCTGGCCGACGTCGCCAGCCACCCTGGGTTGCGGCAAGCGGACCTATCACATCTGGTCTTTCTGGACACCGAGACGACGGGCCTGGTTGGCGGTGCGGGGACGCTGGTCTTCCTGGTCGGCGTTGGGACGTACGTGCAGGGTGCCTTCCGGCTGCGTCAGTACTTCCTGCGCGATCCGGATGAGGAAGCGGCCATGCTGTTGGCGCTCCAGCCGGACCTCGAAGCAGCCCACGGCTTCGTCACCTTCAACGGCCGAGCCTTCGACCTGCCGCTTCTGGAAACGCGCTATGTCATCGGCCTTCGCCGGCGCTGGGCATTGACTTCCAGCCCGCATCTCGACTTGCTGCCCGTCTCGCGTCGGCTGTGGTCGCGGCAACTTCCGGATTGCACGATGGCGACGATTGAGCGCCAGGTGCTCGGCGTGCGTCGGACGGAGGAGGATGTCCCGGGGGCGATGATCCCCGAGTTATATCTCGAGTACCTGAGGACTGGCGAGGCGGGGGGCATGTCGCGTGTGATCTATCACAACGCCATCGACGTGCTCTCGCTGGTCGGGCTGGCGTCACACGTCTTGCAGCGGCACCGCGAGGCCGACCCAGGTCGGCTATCGTCGGCGGAGGCGCTGGGAGTCGGGCGCTGGCACCAGCGGGCTGGCCGGCTCGAGCCGGCCGAGACCGCGTTGCGCGCGGCGGCGAAGGGAGGCGATCCCGGCATCCGGCTTGAGGCGCTGCGGCGGTACGCTGCTTACCTCAAGCGCGCTCACCGGCTCGACCGGGCGGTCGAGGTGTGGCAGGAATGGCACGCGTTAGCGCTGGAAGACCCGGCGCCGTGCATCGAGCTGGCGAAGTACTACGAATGGCGCCAGGTCAGCCCGGCCGAGGCCAGCCGCTGGGCACAGGAAGCGCTGGTCAGCCTGGCACACTGGCCGCCGGACTGGCGGCGGGAGCAGGCCTGGGAGGCGATGACGCACCGGTTGCAACGCTTGGCGCGTAAGATGAAGATGGGTTGAGGGAGGCCACGGGCATCCGAGGCATTATCGATCCTCTCCCCCTCTCCCGCCTCTTCCCCCGCAGGGGGAGAGGGGCTGGGGGCACTACGTCCCCCAGGCCCCCCGAAAGCGGCCTGCGGAGTGGCACCCAACTCGAGATTGAGATGGGCCGCCGTCCATGAAGGTTGTAGCCTAACGATCGTGGGTTGAATTGGCCGACCAACCTCATCGCCTGCCCGACTGCCGGCAAGATTGTGTGGTACGTACTGGTCCCAGAAGACGGCCTACGGAGAGGCACCCTACTCGAGGATGAGCCAGTGGCCGTTGGTCCGGGCTGGCTCGATTCGTCTCGCCTTTTAGTGGGCGGCTCATCGCCCTTCAGCACGTGAAGGCGCTTCGTGGGTCACCTTGCGATGCCTCGCGCAGTGTAGAAGTGGGGTTGTCGGGGGTCGGCTGTCGCGGAGCATCCCGGGGCCATCGGGGGCACCTCGGGGGATGTAAGCGCCAGCTATACGCAGGCGAAAGCGACCCCGCCTAGGTCGTCAGCGCCTCCGCCACGCGCTCGAGGCGCGCCCGGGCCTCCGCGGCCACCCCGCACACGCCGGCATCCTCTGCCAACCCGCCGACCGACATCATCACGTCCGGGTTGACGATCGACACCCACACCCCATCCGTCCGCTCCTCGACCGTCACATTGCACGGAAGCAAAAGCCCGACGATCGGGTTGGCCGACAGCGCCCGGTGCGCCAGCGGCGGATTGCACGCCCCCAGGATGACGTACGGACGGAAGTCCTTACCGAGCTTCTCTTTGAGAGTCGCCTGCACGTCGATGCGCGTCAGCACGCCGAAGCCCTCTGCCTTAAGTGCGTCCGTGGCCTTCTCGACGGCGGCGCTGTAGGGGACAGACATCTTCACGTAGAAACCAAGCGGATCACCCATGATGACCTCCTCGGTTCAGCCGGGCAGTGTTTCGAGCTCCAGACGCACGGTCTGGTATAGGTGCTCGGCCTTCAGTTCGTGCAGCGTATAGCACGGACCGCCCAGGCGCTCGGCGAGCGTGTTGGCCAAGCCCTGGTCGAACGCGGCGTGCTCCATGTTGATAACGATCGACCGGATGCCCAGCTCGCAAATGCGGTCGGCGACGCGATGGGCTTCCTCCTGCGGGGGCAAAGTGCTCATCGACACGTTGCCGGCCCCGTCAGTGAGCAGGATCATCAGCGGCATCACGTCCGGGTGGACGATCTTCTCTTGCAGAATGGTTTCCAGGGCCAGCGACAGCCCGGCCGAAAGGGGCGTCTTGCCCCCGACGGGAATATCGGCCAGGGCGCGCTGGGCGAGTTGGACCGAGCTCGTCGGCGGCAGCACGGTGATGGCCCGGTCCTTCTGAAAGACGATCAGGCCCACGCGATCGCGGCGCTGATAGGCGTCGGTCAGCAGCGACAAGATGGCGCCCTTGGTGGCCGACATGCGTTCGGCCACCGCCATCGACCAGGAGGCATCGACCACGAACTGGATCAGGTTAGCTGCCTTGCGCACGCGGACCTTGCGCTGTAGGTCGGAGCGCTGGATGGCGAAGGCGACGTGGTTGCGTTGCTCGCGGCGGGCGAGTTGATATGGCGCCGCCGCCCGTAGGGTGGCATCGAAAGCGATGTCGGTCGTCTTCTCGGTGGCAGGGCGGGCTGTGATGTAGCGCCCGCGCTTGCGGTCGGTGCGCGTGCGTGTCCGCCGGCCGGCAGTACGCCGGGTCAGGCGGTCGAGCTTGCCTTCCAGACGGCGCGGGCTGAAGACCTCGCCGGTCTTGACGCGGTCGCCGCCTTCCCACCAGTTGGCCTGAAATGAATCGGGGGTCTTTTGCAGGCCCGGCT
Organism: Anaerolineae bacterium; assembly: GCA_041479735.1. Classification (GTDB taxonomy): domain Bacteria; phylum Chloroflexota; class Anaerolineae; order Anaerolineales; family E44-bin32; genus JBGOYQ01. The sequence goes on from JBGOYQ010000013.1 coordinate 10,072, forward strand.
CGGGTTCGCCCAGCCGGCGTTCTTCCTCACTCGACTCGCGAGCTACGCCGTGAGGCTGACTCTTTTTTTTTGCTCGGACTGGGTCTCTTCGGGACCGGTCTCAGCCACCCCGGCGTCGCCGACCTGGGATTGGGCCTGCTCGATGCGCGCCTGCAGCTCTTGCAGGCTGATCTCCGCCTGCTGGAACGGTCCCCGGCGCAGGCGATGAGGCAAGGTAAGCTCGGCCGCCAGGGCGATGTCGAGGTCGTTGATCTCGGTACGGCCCTCGAATGCGGCTTGGGCGCGCGCCGCCTTGAGTATGACCAGGTCGGCCCGATGGCCGTCGACCTGCAGCGACGAGGTCAGCGCGGCGATCGCCAGCAGGTTGCGTTTGTCGTACGTCACCCGATCGAGCAGGCGCCGCCCGGCATCGATCTTGCGCGACAAGGCCAGCTCCTGGTCCAGCCAGCGGGCCCGGAAAGCCTCCGGATCGGCCTCGTAGGCCAGGTTGCGCTCCATGATGGCCACCCGGTCGCGCAAATCGCTCAGGCCGCGGATGTCGACCGAGAGGGCGAAGCGGTCCAGCAACTGCGGCCGCAGG
>JBGOYQ010000014.1:0-10498 GCA_041479735.1 Anaerolineae bacterium
CAGGTCGGCTCGTCCCACGTGATCCCGGAGCGGCTGAGCAAGCCCTGGCGGTAGTAGTCCACGATGGCCCTTCGCGCGACGGGCAGTTCGCCGAACCACCATTCGCTCTTGGTGACGAAGGCCAGCAGGTCCATGACGGCCGAACCAATCCCGGCCAGCTGCCAGTCGAACACGACCTGGCGCCCGCCTCGGACCGAGGCGATGTTCCCTGGCCAGTAGTCGCCGTGGAGCAGGGTGACCGGCTCGTCGCGCAGGGGTGCGATGATCTCATCGGCGCGCGTGGTGAGCTCGGCAAGCATGCGCATGCGATCCGGGATGGACGCCAGGGATGCCGGCTTGCCCGTTTCGACGATGCGTTGGATCGCCATCGCCGCCGCCGTCACGTGCACCTCGAAGTCGCCTTCCAGCGGCCGGCTGAGCCACGGGAAGGCGGCCAGGTCCTCCCCCAGCCCCCAGAACCGATCGTGCAACCGGATCAGCCCGTCCAAAGCCATCCAGTAGTCTTCGGGCCTCCAGGCGGCGGCGTCGCGGACCGGCCGTAAGGCCTCGAACACCATCCAGCTCCCCGTGGTGGAGGCTGCCACCATCCGGGGAGTGGTCAGAGGCAGCTCGGGTGCCAGCGATCGGTAGACGCCAGCCTCCCGCCGCCCGGCCCCGGCCAGCCCGGCCCGGGTGATGCCCTGCGGTTCCTTGACCACCAGGCCACAGGAGCCGGCTTTGCCGCCGGCGTGGTAGTCGACGCACAGCCCGCGAACGCGACCGATGGAGGGGCGCTGGAACCGCACCGCCTGGGATGCGACCGCATCGATCCGCAGCGAGAGATCGCCGACATGCCGGCGTAGGCCGGCAGTCAGCTCGCTGATCGTGCAGGGCCAGGCCCAGACCGCCTCAGCGGTCGCCGTCTTCTCCATCGTCTTGAGGCGATCCCTCATATCCTACGCTGTCGATATAATCCTGCGCCGCGCTGGCGGGATCGACCTTGTCGCCCCCCGGCTGGCTACGCAAGAAGTGAAGATGATCCATGACCCATAGGTACATGTCGGCAGTCATTCGGCCCGGGAACGACTCGAGGACCCCGGACTGCTCGATGACCTCTGAGACCGGCTTGAAGATCGTGTCGCACCAGTGGGCGACGGCCTCGGCCTCGGGAATCTCGCTCCCGCGTTCCAGGCCCATGTAGTAGCGGTGCACGGCGATGTGCTCGATCAAGCGATCATAGCCGCCGAGCACGGTCGTCTCGATCTGCACCTCGGGGCGGATCTCGTCAATCCGCGACCGCTCGAGGAACTCGACCCGGGCGTGCAGGAGTTCCAGGTCGTCCGGGCTGATTCCAGCGTGGAGCGGAACGCGCGCGGCGCACTCGCGCACCTCGGCATCGATGAATTCCTGACCCCTAGTTCGCGCCACCGAGACGCGGTGATTGCCGTCGACCACGAAGTACACGTCGCCGACCTTGTAGAGCAGGACCGGAGGCAGATTGATGTCCTGGTACCAGGCCCGGTTGACGCGATGCCAGCGATCCTGGGTCCGCGACTGCGTCGGCAGGAAAAGGTTGTCGAAGTCCCGGTAGCGATCGACGCTGCCGGCGATCTTGTTCACCGGCACAACCTGGACCCCCCGATAGACGGGGCCTCCCAAATGGAGCTTCTCGCGCACCTGGTCGTAGGCCAGCAGCTCACTCCTTTGCCCGGACAGCAGCGCAACGACTCGGTTGAACAGTGCCCGGGACCGAGCCTGCCGAAAGTCGGATTCCGAGAGCGAATCAACATCGCTCATGCTGCCCCTGGCAGATCGATGACGCGGAACGGAAAGACGTTGACCACGCATGTATCGACCAGGCGCGTCTCGGTTGGCACCAGGTTGCGCACGGCGTGGGTGTGACCGTGCACCAAGTAGCCCGGCCGTCCGACCCGTACCAGCATGTGGAATGCTTGAAATCCGTCGTGGACGCCGTCGCTGACGTCATGCACGCCCGCCGGAGAGGCGTGGGTCACCATCAACCTCACCCCGCGCCCTCCGGCGCGAACAGTGAGCAGCATTCGAACGGTTCGGTAGAACATCTCCGTCTCCGTGTACTGGTGCTTCCCAATCGCCTTGTAACGCCGGCTGCCCCCCAGCCCGGCCACCGAAATGCCGGCGACCTTGACCAAACGCCCGTCGATGTTCTGCCCGCCCTGCACGACATATTCGTCCGGGTCGTGATTGCCGGGTACATAGACCAACGGGACGTTCAGCTGGGTGACGACATACTCCAGATATTCGGCGGGCAGATCCCCACAACCGACGATTAGCCCTACATCGGCGAAGCGCTCGCGCACCGCAGGACTGTAGATCCATGGCACGACCTGGTCGCTGAGCGCCAGGATCTTCATGGGCTCACCAGGTCCTCGAATAGTTCTGGCGCAGCTTGGCCAGGATAGCCTGCTCGAGATCGATGCCGCTCACGCTGGCCAGCTGCAGCAAGTAGAGCGCAACGTCCGCCAGTTCCCCGGAGAGCTCGTCACGGCTGGCGGGCTTGTCCGTCCATTGGAAGAGCTCCAGCACCTCGGCGGCTTCGATGGTCAAAGATACGGCCAGGTTGCGCGGCGTCTGCGGCTTCGGGCTGTCCGGGTGGTACCACCCACGCGATTCAACGAAGCGATGCATTTCCGCCGTCAGCTGGGCCAGTTCCATCCCCGTCCTCCCCTCTCTGCCGACCCGCCATCGGCCGAAACAAAGACGGCTTCCCTGTGTTCTGGGAAGCCGGCGCTCGCTCGGAACCTCGCGTGTGCCCTAGCCAGACCCACAGGGACGGGCAAGGTATTTCGTCGGGGCCGGGTCCACGCTCAAGCGTCCGAACATGAGCGGATTATACGGGAACAATTGAGGTCTGTCAAAATCAACGGCGGTCCGAGGACGAAACCGGCGGGCATGCGCCCGCCGGAAGCCACAGGAATCGAGGGTATGCGTCAGGCGACTTGCGAGACGACGCCTGCGGCCGCCTTCAAGGCCTCTAGCCGATCCAGCCGTTCCCAGGGCAGGTCCAGGTCGTCGCGGCCGAAGTGCCCGTAGGCGGCCGTCTTCTGGTAGATCGGTCGGCGCAGGTCCAGGTCGCGGATAATCGCCCCCGGCCGCAGGTCGAAGTGCTCCTCGATCAGGCGGACGATTTCGTCGTCGGGCAGCCGGCCGGTGCCGAAGGTTTCGATGTTGATCGACAGCGGGTGCGACACACCGATGGCGTAGGCCACCTGGATCTCACAGCGATCAGCCAGGCCGGCGGCGACGATGTGCTTGGCCACCCAGCGCGCGGCGTAGGCGCCCGATCGGTCGACCTTGGTGGGATCCTTGCCGCTGAAGCAGCCGCCGCCGTGTCGCCCCATCCCACCATAGGTGTCGACGATGATCTTGCGGCCGGTGACGCCGGCGTCGCCCATCGGCCCCCCAATCTCGAAGCCGCCGGTCGGGTTGACGAAGATCTTCATGTCCCTGTCGCGGAGCTCGGAGGGGATGACGGCGTCGATCACGTGCCGGGTGACCGCTTTCTTGATCTCGGCGTAAGGCACGCCGGGAGCATGCTGCGTGCTGATGAGGACCGTGTCGACGCGCCGGGGACGACCATGCCGGTATTCGACCGTGACTTGCGATTTGCCGTCCGGGCGCAGCCAGTCGACCTGTCCGGCCCGGCGCACCGACGCCAGCTGCCGCGCCAGCCGGTGCGCCAGGTAGATCGGGAGCGGCATCAACGTATCGGTCTCGTTACAAGCAAACCCAAACATCATTCCCTGATCGCCGGCGCCGATCGTCGCGACCTCCTCTTCGGTGATCCGGCTTTCGCGGGTCTCCAAGGCGTGGCTGACGCCCTGATCGATATTCAGGCTCTGTCGGCCGATGGCAACCTGGACGGCGCAGGTATTGCCGTCGAATCCCTTAGCGCTGTCGTCGAAACCGATGTCGGTGATGACCTTGCGGACTAGCGGCTCGAAGTCGACGTGGGCGGCGGTCGTGATCTCGCCCAGCAGCATCACGAAACCGGTCTTGGTCGCCGTCTCGCATGCCACGCGGGCGCGCGGGTCCTCGCGCAGACAGGCGTCGAGGACCGCATCGGAAATCTGGTCGCAGATCTTGTCGGGGTGACCTTCCGTGACCGATTCGGACGTGAACATCAGCCGCGGCGAGGTCATGAATGTCGTGCTCACGGGGAAGCCTCCTGGATAAGCATTGCCCCTTCCAAGCGAGAAGGGGCAATGTCACGGACAAGGCCGCCCTCTCATCTTCCAGAATTTCGATCTGCCGGAATTGGCACCACGCGGGGATGGTCTCCCACAGGTTGCCGAGGCTTCACAGGGCCGGTCCCTCCGCCTCTCTGGATAAGAGTATCCGGGGCTATGCAATTGTTGGCGGGATGATACCATAGCCACCCTGGGCTGTCAATTTGGACAATAACGCGCCCCTCGAGATCATGCCGAAGATGGGGGGTGGCACCTTCCTTGCACCCTGGCTGCAATGGCAAGTTCACCAGCGGCCCCATGACTCACGGGGTCTTGACAGACTCAGGCATTCCCGGAAGCATGGAGGTTGTGCCCCGGTGAAACGGGGTCGCGAAGCATCGGAGACGGGGCGGCGCGTGCCGCCTTCATCATGAACACCCTTCGCCGACGAACGGGCCTACGACGGCCCGCCCTCTCCGGCATGCTGCTCGTGTTGGGCATCGCCGGCTTTGCCGCGCTGTGGTTCGGATCGCCCTGGTTTGGGCCCGGCGCATCGGCCGCGCATCGGTCGGCTGCGACCCGTACGGCGGCCATCGAAGGCCAGGTCGTGGACGGCGACACGCAGCGGCCCGTCGCCGGTGCGACCGTGAGCGCGGCCGGCCTCGGCCTGCAGACTCACACCGGGCCCGATGGCCGTTTCGCCTGGCCCGGCATCCCCCTCGGATCCGAGAACGTGCCCGAGACAATCAGTGTCACCGCCGACGGCTACGGCACATGGACGATCCAAGAAGTGCTGGTCAGGCTCGACGATACCTTGATCCTGACCGTCGAGCTGGCAAGCCAGCCCGTGACGATCGCCGTACCTACCATGGGCGACATCGACCGGGCCTGGTCACGCGAGCAGCTGGCGAGGCCTCTCCTCGAGGGCAGCACTGCCGACCAGTCGAATCTGCCGCTGCCGTCGTCGATCCGCGTGCGCGTCACCGGCTATCCGTATTGCGACTTGACGCGCCCATACACCGTGCGGGTCATCGACTTCAAGGACTACGTCAAGCACGTCGTGCCCAGCGAATGGATGGCCAGCTGGCCCTGGGAGTCGCTGCGCGCCGGCGCCATGGCGGCCAAGATGTACGCCTGGTCACTCATCGCCGCCGGCGGCAAGTGGTCGGACGCGGACGTCTACGACAGCACCTGCGACCAGGTCTACAACCCAGCAGTCGCCTACGAGAGCACCAACGAAGCGGTCGATTTCACCTGGAATTGGCGCCTGCTACGTGGTGACCAGATGGTGCGCACCTACTATCGCAACGATTACACCCAGTGCGTCGGCGCAGGACTGGCCGGCAACTGCATGGGCCAGGTCGACTCGAAGAACATGGCCCTTGATCAGTACACCTGGGACCAGATCCTGGATACTTTCTACTCAAGCAGCCGTCTCACCGCGGTCGTCCTGCCGGTGGGCGGCTACTCGCTGCGTTATTACGGCAATGGGTACGGCGATCTCGATCGGGTCAAGATCTTGGTTGACAACCCCGCGGGCCCGAACCCGAGCCCGGCCGTCGACGTGGGCAGCCAGGACTTCACCATCGAGTGGTGGATGAAGGCCCTGCCCGGGGAGAACGCCGCCGCGGCTGTGACCTGCGGAGCCAACACCGCCTGGCGCAGCGGTAACATTCTCCTGGACCGCGACCGCCACGGGCAAGATCGGAAGTTCGGAGTCTCGCTGGCGGGCGGTAAGCTGGTCTTCGGCGTCAGCGGCGATGGCACCGGCGACTTGACGATCTGCGGTACCTCGAACTTGGCGGACGGAACCTGGCACCACGTCGTCGTCGAACGGCGTCGCAGTGACGGCTGGATGGGGATCCTGGTTGACGGTCAGCTGCAGGCGCAGGCGACCGGGCCGGGCGGGGACGTCTCCTATCCGGATGGTGCCTCACCTCTTGCGCAGTGCGGGGCGACCGCCGATCAGCCGTGCGCGTTGGACCCATACCTGGTCATCGGCGCAGAGAAGGAGGATCTGAACAAGGCGCTGTACCCCTCGTTCAGCGGCACGCTGACCGAGTTGCGCCTGTCGACCGTCTTGCGCTACGCCGGTGCCTACACCGTCCCCTTCGCCCGGCTCGTAGCCGACGGCGACACCGCCGCGCTGTATCACTTCGGCGAGGGCGTCGGCAACACCATCCATGACACCTCCGGCCAGGCGGCGGGACCCAGCGACGGGCTGCGGCGCTACGGCGGAGTGCTCAACGGGCCCGAGTGGACCGATGACTCGCCCTGGTACGTCCCGCCTCCGACCCCGACGCCTACGGCTACGCTCGCGCCCACGACCACGCCCACACCGACCCCCTCACCGACCGCGACCGCGTCACCGACACCGACGTTCACCCCCACACTGACAGCGACGCCGACCCTCCCGCCTACCGCGACCCTCACGCCGACCCCGACGGTGACGGTCGTCTTCGCCGTCATCGGCGACTACGGGCAGGCCGGGACGCCGGAAGCCGACGTCGCCAACCTGGTCAAGAGCTGGAACCCGGAGTTCGTAATCACCACAGGGGACAACAACTACCCGAACGGTGAGGCGGCAACGATCGACGCGAACATCGGGCAGTATTACGCCGACTTCATCTCGCCCTACGCCGGTGCCTATGGCGCGGGGGCGACGACTAACCGGTTCTTCCCCAGCCTGGGCAATCACGACTGGGTCACCGCGGGCGCCACGCCGTACCTGGATTACTTCACTCTGCCTGGGAACGAACGCTACTACAAGTTCACCTGGGGGCCGATCGAGTTCTTCGCCCTGGACAGCGATCCTAGCGAGCCGGACGGCATCGGCCAATCGTCGGCACAGGCAACTTGGCTACAAACGAATCTGGCCGCCTCGACCAAACCATGGCGCGTCGTGTATTTCCACCACGCGCCCTATTCGTCCGGCATGCACGGCTCGACCACGGTGATGCGTTGGCCCTTCCAGGCATGGGGCGCCAACGTCGTGCTGTCAGGACACGATCACACCTACGAGCGGCTTTCCGTCGGAGACGTGCCGTACTTCGTCAACGGGCTTGGGGGTTCGTCGATCTACACTTTCCAGACGCCCCTGGCCGAAAGCCAGGTCCGCTACAACGGCGACTTCGGCGCGATGCGGGTCGTCGCCAGCGCGGGATCAATGGTCTTCGATTTCATCTCGCGCGACGGCACGCTGCGTGATCATTTCGTGCTCTTCCCGGAGACGACCTTTGGGGACGTCCCCTCGACGCATTGGGCCTATCCTTACATCGAGACACTCTACCGGGCGGGCTACATCGCCGGCTGCAGCACCAGCCCGCGGCTGTATTGCCCGAGCCGTGTCCTGACCCGGGCCGAGAGTGCGGTCTTCATCCTGCGCGGGGCACACGGTGCCGTCTCGAACCCTCCCGACCCGACGCCGACGGTGCCTTCATTCGCCGACGTCGCTAGCTCCTTCTGGGGCTTCGGCTGGATCGAGAACCTGCTCACCGAAGGGTTCACGGCCGGCTGCGGGACGAACCCGCTGGTCTACTGTCCCGATCGCAATCACACCCGGGCGGAGGGAAGCGTCTTCTTCCTGCGAATCAAGAACGGCGTGGCATACTCGCCCCCAACGGCCAGCGGGATCTTCGGCGACGTGGCGCCGACAGCCTGGTACGCCGGGTGGGTCGAAGCGGCGTATAACGCCGGCCTGCTGCCCGCCTGCGGCACGTCACCCCTTCGCTTCTGCCCGGAGTCGAATCTCGATCGGTCGTGGGCGGCGTACATGATGGTTCAGGCGAAGGGTCTGACGGTGCCATGAGCGCTCACGAGACGGCCCCGCGCTCGGCGCTTGGCCCGATGCTCCTCGGGTTGATCCCCTGGATCGTCGCCGGCTTCGTGGTCGGCGCACTGGTGACGACCTGGGAAGCGGCGGCGCCGCGCCGAACCTCGGCGGCGCCAGGCAGCCAGGCGGCGGGCACGCTCGACTCGACCGGCGACACGCGGGTACGCGGGTCCGGAGGCGATGATGAGACCATCCCGTCCGCCATCCCAGCCGGTCACTTGCTCTCGTACGCCGTCTCGCACGGCGTGAGCACCCGCCTGATGGGCTGGGGCGAGCAGTTCCTGCGCGGCTGGGCGCCCTTCGGCCCGGCGGCCTCCGGCGCGTGGCCGATTGTCGTCCGCCAGATCGACCAACCCGAGATCCTCACGGACGATCAGTTCGTCTGGGGCCCCCAGGTCAAGTCGTTTGACCCCGGCCGATTCCTCAAAGGACGCAAGTCCGGCCTGGCCGCCTACACCGAAGACTTGGCCCTGTGGGCCGATTACTCCAGCGTCAACCCTCAAGTCCTGCTGACGGTGCTGGAATTGCGTTACGGCCTGGTGACAAACTTCCCGGCCGAGGCGGACGCCGCCACGGTCCGCTCCCAGATTCAGACCACGGCCATCGATCTGGCGACGGCCTTCTACGATCACCTCTACACCTGGGGCGCTCGCAGCCCGCGGGGCGCAACCGCCCAAGGCTCGCCCCCGGCCTTGGCGCTGCAGGACGGCAGCACGGTGCAGATCACACGGCCCGTGTCCTCCGGCACGTATGCCATTAGCAGCGTCCTGGGAGCTGCCAGCACGCTGCCAACACTCCAGGCGCTGACCTCCCCAACCTCGACCGATGGATTCACCGCCATATTCGGGTCGCTGTTCACCGGCAGCGATCCGCTGGCGACGAACAACCCAATCAACCCGGCGGCGTTACCCCCGGACAGCCTGTTCCAATTCCCGTTTCCCTTGGGAGCGACCTGGTATTTCAGCGGTCCACACAGCTGGAACGGAGGCAGCTCGCCGCCGCCGTTCTCGTCGATCGATTTCTATCAGGGCGGCGCTACCTGCGCGGCCCCGCCCAGCCTGTATGCCGTCGCCGCGGCCGGCGGCAGCGCCTACCATCCCTACGGGTATACATGCTGGCTCGAGATCGATCACGGCGGAGGCTGGACGAGCAGCTATTACCACCTGCTCAACTTAACCTCGGGCGGCGCGATGTCGCGCAACGCGCGGCTCGGCTCGATCGCCTGCCAAACCTGCGCCGGCGGCTTCGCCACCGGCCCGCACGTCCATTGGAGCCTCAAGTACAACGGTGCCTACGTCAGCCTGGAAGGGGTCAAGCTATCGGGCTGGACGATACACGTCGGTCCCACGCCGTACGACAGTGGCAGCCTGGCGCGGGGCGCGACGACCCTGCCGCCGTACAGCCTGATGGTGAACGACTACAACACGTACTACGGGACGCCGAACTCTTCACTCCGATTCCACGGCAACGGCGCCGGGGACATCGACCGCGTGAAGATCCCCATCGACGATCCGGCCACTACTTTCCCCGATCCTCCGGCCAATGTCGGTTGGCAGGATTTCACCATCGAGTGGTGGATGAAGGCACTGCCCGGTGAGGACAACGCCGCGGCTGTGACCTGCGGCGTCAACACCACCTGGCGCAATGGCAACGTCATCTTGGATCGGGATCGCATGGGACAGGATCGTCGCTTCGGCGTGTCGATGGCCGGCGGCAAGATCGTCTTCGGCGTAAGCGGCCAGGGAACGGGGGACTTCACGCTGTGCGGCACGACGGTCGTCACCGACGGCCTGTGGCATCACATCGCCGTCGAACGCAACCGTTGGGACGGCACAAACCCAGATGGGTACCTCTGGCTGTTTGTGGACGGCCACCTGGACGCCTCGGCCGCCGGACCGGGCGGGGACATCAGCTACCCGGCGGACGCCGCGCCGCTCAGCCTGTGCGGCGCGGGTGGAAACCAGCCTTGCGTAAACGATCCGTACATGGTGATCGGCGCCGAGAAGTACGACCTCGGCCGGGCGACGTACCCGGCCTTCAGCGGATGGATGGATGAGCTCCAGTTCTCTAACGTCGTCCGTTATCAATCCGACTTCACACGGCCGATATCGAATTTCGCCATCGACGCCAATACGATCGCGATGCTTCGCTTCGATGAAGGGGCCGGGACAGACGCGTTCGAGACGTCCGGCTTCGGCGGCGGCCCCAGCAATGGTTTGCTGAGCGTCGGCGGATCGCCTGTCGGCCCGGAGTGGTCGACGGACGTCCCCTTCCCGGTCAACACCGGCAGTCCGACGCCTACCCCCGTCCCTTCGCACACACCCACGGCCACTGCCACGCCGACCTTTACGCCGACGGCAACCTCCACGCCGACGCAGACACCGACCCCCACGCCCACGGCCACCGCCACGCCGACATCCACACCGACCCCGGTCTTCGCGGACGTTCCCTACGGCTATTGGGCCAAGGACTACATCGA
>JBGOYQ010000015.1:0-10236 GCA_041479735.1 Anaerolineae bacterium
AAGGCGGGAGTGGATGGGAGTCGAACCCACCGCGGCCCGCTGAGCGGCCCGCCGCCGGTTTTGAAGACCGGGGAGCCCACCGGGACCCAACCACCCCCGCGAAGTCAAGCAAGCATACCCCTGCCATGATGCGGTGACAAGGGTTGGCATGAGTCGACGGGAATCCACTGCCGTAACCTGCTACAATTCCGACACTCGATGCGCACCCATCAAGCGTTGCGCCCTAACATAGGCAGCATAGCCGGCAGCGCGGCGGCGCGGTTCTGCGTCCTGTGCCAGGCGTTGGGCCTGCTCGCGCTGACGGCAACCGCCTGCGGGCCGGCACCGATCAATGGCCCTCCGACGGCACCGGCCTGGACCCCGATCAGCCTCGGACCGACATCGACCTCGGCGCCGGCAGGATCTCCGCCGCCCGCGGTCACGCCCGCGCCCAGCCTCGTCCCCCTGGCACCCGTCTCCAACGCCGATTGGTCAATCGGCCCGAAGGACGCCCCGGTCTCCTTCGTCATGTACTCCGACTTTCAGAGCCCGGCCTGCCAGAAACTGGACGCGGTCATTCGGCAGCTCATCGGGCTTCATCCCGATGAGATTCGATTCGTTTACAGGCCCTTCCCTCTCGTGCCGCTCCACGACAAGGCCGCGCTCGCCGATGAGGCCGCCTGGGCTGCCGCAGCTCAGGGCGCTTTCTGGCCGATGCATGACCTGCTATTCGCGCGGGCCTCGGAATGGACCGCGCTGTCACCCGAGGCCTTCAAGGCATGGCTGTATACCGGAGTGCCGACGCTTGGGATGGATATGCAGCGCTTCCGCGCCGACCTCGAGAACCGCAAGTATGAAGCCAACGTCGCCACCAGCTACAACCAGGGAGTGGCCTCCGGAATTCCGGGGACGCCGTACCTATTCCTGAATGGGGATCTGTATGCCTTCGGACCCAGCTTGTTGAACCTGGAGGGTCGCGTTCGGCTGATCCTCCTGGAGAGCCGGCAGTACGCGGCTTACCCGCCCCTGCAGATTAGCCTTTCGGGTCATTACGTCGCACACCTGCACATGAATGTGGGACAGGTCGACGTCGAGCTATGGGCTGATCGGGCTCCGATCGCCGTCAACAGTTTCGTCTTCCTGGCCCAGAATGGCTGGTATGATGGCAGTCCGGTCTTTCACGTCGAGCCGGGCGTACTAGTCGAGTCCGGAGATCCCACCGGCACTGGCGTCGGCGGACCCGGCTACACGTTCGATCTGGAGACCAACCCGGCCTGGACCTTCGACCGGGCTGGCCTGGTGGCGATGTCGAGCAGCGGGCCGGGGACCAACGGCAGCCGATTCTTCGTCACGCTTGCCCCACAGCATGTCCTCGACGGCAGCCGAACGATCTTTGGCCGGGTAGTCGCCGGACTGGATCGCCTTGCCGGGTTGAAAGCAAGGGATCCCCTGACGGACCTTCTGCTCGCGCCCGAGGCCGTCATTCAATCCATCACCATCGAGGGTCCGTGAAGCCCCCTGCTCCCAAACCCGATCGTCTCGACCTGGCACTTCTCATCGCCGCGCTGGTGGGTGTCCTGGGAAGCATGGCCGGTTTCGTCGGCGCACTGCTCATTGCCGGCAGTTCGACGGCGCAGCACGACAGCCAGGGAATCGTCTTCGGCGCGTGGGTGGCCTCCGGGTTCATCGGTCTCGGCTTGTGTGGACTGCCGGCGCTGCTCCTTGCCGGCCGATCCTTATTCGGTCTGACCGCGCCCGCCCCGAATCGCCCGCGGATAGGCTGGCTGGCGATCGTTGTCCTCTTCCCCGTTGCCGTCCTAGCCGGCGTAGAGATCCTACGCGGTCCCGACCTCGCCCGCATCCTTTTCCCGCCAGCGCAACTGATCGCCGCCGGCATCCCGGTCCTGGCAGGGGTCATCCTGATGAGGGCCTCCGGTCCGCTCCTTGCCCCGCGGCGGGCATGGGCGCAGTTCCTGGTCGGGTTGTGGGGCATGCCTTGGCTCGCCATGCTTCTCGAGGTTATGGCTCTGATACCAGCGCTGGCCCTTCTCGGTATCGGTCTGGTGAACTCGCCTTCGGGGCAGCACCTCTTGAGGCAGCTGCTCGACGCCGCGGCCAGCCAGGCCCCTACGGCCCTAGATCAGCCGGTACTTCAACTGATGCTCAACCCTTGGGTCACGGCCACTCTGCTGGGGTACATCGCCGTGGCCGTCCCATTGATTGAGGAGGCAATCAAGTCCCTGGCGATCTGGCCTTTCCTCGGTCGCAAGGTGACGCCATCGGTGGCTTTCGTGAGTGGCGCCCTGGGCGGCGCTGGTTACGCCTTGTTCGAGGCACTCTTCCTGACGCAGCCGGTGGACACTTGGGCCTCGACGATGCTCGGGCGGGGCGGCGCCAGCATCATGCACATGTTCACCGCCGGCCTGACCTGCTGGGGTTTGGCGGAGGGGTTCAGCCGCCATCGGTGGCGCCGGACGCTATTCGCCTATCTGGGTGCGGCCGCCATGCATGGCCTGTGGAACGCCAGCGCGGTCGGGGCCGGCCTGGCCTCGGCGGCGTCCGAATCGGGACAGGCCGCCATTTCGAACGGCACGGCTCTGGCAATCACGACCATCAGTGCGGCGATCATGGTCGGCCTGAGCACTTTCGCCCTGATCTGCCTTCCGTTGATCGCCGCCCGCCTGACGCGGCGCGATGCAAGTATCGCCGCGGAGGGCTGAGGCCTTCACCGGCCCGCGGCTGGGGTACAATCCTCCCGCGGGGTGCACGCAAGAACATGCCACTCCCCCAGCAAAGAAGGTCATAGCGAATGGGGTTCGATCTCATCAAGCTGATCGAAACGGTAGGCTACTTCGGCCTGATCGGCATCATCTTCGCTGAGTCGGGCCTGTTCTTCGGGTTCTTTCTTCCCGGGGACAGCCTGCTCTTGACGGCCGGGCTATTGGCTTCGCGGGGCGCGCTGCAGCTGCCGATCCTGCTACTGACGCTGGCCCCAGCCGCGGTCCTGGGCGACAACGTGGGCTACTGGTTCGGCAAGAAGGTCGGGCCCCCGATCTTCAGCCGGGAGAACTCGCTCTTCTTCCGCAAGAAGAACCTGCTGGCGGCCAAGGCGTTCTACGAACGGCACGGCGGCAAGACGATCATCTTGGCCCGCTTCATGCCCTTCATCCGCACCTTTGCCCCGATCGTGGCCGGCGCCGTCGAGATGGAATACCGCCGGTTCTTCTTCTTCAACCTGATCGGCGGGGTCCTCTGGGCGACGGGGGTGACCCTGGCCGGCTACTTCCTGGGCGAGACGTTGCCGGGCATCGACCGCTACTTTCTGCTGATCATCGTTGTGGTGATCTTCATCTCCGCACTGCCCAGCCTGATCCATATCTGGAAGGAATACCGGGGGGACATCCTGCGTTTCATTCGCTCGAAGCTCTCTCCTGGGCGCACGCCAGATCCCGACTAGAGGCGCACCGAAAGAGCTGGTCTCGGACCGCTGCGTTCGTAGATGTGACGGTTGGGGCAATGCCCCTACCGTCACATCTACGAAGACTGCAGTCACTCATCCTGTTGTTCCGCCACCTGCTAGGCCGATCTTCGATCTTGTGGTCCGATACGCGTAGACGGGCGAGCGCTGGAGAACCTGCGCCGCGCGCCGACATCGCTTGACTTGACTTTGGCCGTATGCTAGAGTTCCGTGATCCGCGCCGCAGCCGCTCGCCGGCAAGGAAACCGAACGTGACGAAATCGCGCACCGAACTCATGGTCGATCGCTTGCGCGACTTGCAGGCCTCGTCCCCGGATGTAGAAGCCTCGGCGGTCGTGAGTGCAGATGGTCTGACGATGGCCACCGCACTGCCGGCCTCGGTCGAGGAAGACCGCGTGGCCGCCATGTCGGCCGCGATGCTCTCGCTGGGTGAACGTATCGCCGGCGAGCTGGGCCGAGGCAAGTTGGATCAGGTTTACATCAAGGGGGAGCGCGGCTTTGTCATCCTGATGGCCGTCGGTCAGGAGGCCGTCCTGACCGTGCTCGCCCGCCAGGAGACCAAGCTCGGCCTGCTGTTTCTCGATATGCGCCGCGCCACGGAAGACCTCACCAACCTGCTCTGATCAGGGACGGGAGAGACCAAGTTGTGTCCATCCCCAAGAGCGGATACACCCTGTCCAACCTGTTTGCCCGCGCCTATCTCGACGAATTGGAATCCCTGACCGGCAAGAATGGCCTGAGCGCGGTCCTGAAGCAGGCCGGCCTCGCCGCCTGGATCACAGCGCCGCCCGTCGACGGACCCGAGCGCGAGGTTGACTTTGCCGAGTTCTCGTCCCTCGTCGCCGGCCTCGAGGACCTTTACGGGCCGCGTGGCGGGCGTAGCCTCTCGCGTCGCGGCGGCATGGGCACTTTCGGACGCCTTTTGACCTCCCTCGAGCAGCTCTATGGCTGCATCACTCTGCCCGCTTCTCCCCTTCCCCCGGCCGACAAGCTCAAGCAGACCTTGACCGCCCTGGCTAAGGGGCTGGATGAGACCAGCGATCTCGAATGCAGCTTGCGCGAGCAGACTGGGGCACTGTCCTTCGAAGTCCATCGCTGCCCGGCTTGCTGGGGCAGGTCGTCCGATACCCCCGCATGCGCCGCTATCGGCGGCTTGCTCGAACAGTCGGCGCATTGGCTGTTCGGGGCAGAGCCTCTGGCGGCCGAGGAGACGGCCTGCCTGGCGCGCGGAGACGACAAGTGCGCCTTCCGGGTTCCATTTCAGGCCGGCAGCTGAATGCGGGCTCCGTGGCGCGGCAGCACCCACCATCCGTCATCCCGCGCCTGACGCGAGACGTGCCCGATGCGCGCCTTAACCATAGTCATCCCCACGTTCAACGAGGCTGAGAACCTGCCCACGCTGGCGGAGCAGCTGTGGTCCCTGCCCCTCGCCGGGTTGCGCATCCTGATCGTCGATGACGGCTCGCCCGACGGAACCGGCGACGTCGCCGATCGGTTGGCGCGCGCCCATCCCGGGAAGATGGACGTCGTCCATCGAGCGGCGAAACTCGGTCTGGGCTCAGCCTACATCACCGGGTTCCGCCGCGCTCTGGAGGCCGGTGCGGAAGCCGTAGTGCAGATGGACGCCGACTTTTCACATTCGCCCAGCTATCTGCCGGGATTTGCCGACGCGCTTGAATTGGCCGATGCCGTCTTCGGATCCAGGTACGTCCCGGGTGGCCGCATCGATGAGCGCTGGAGCTGGCAACGGCTGCTCCTGTCGTCGTTCGGCAATGCCTACGCGCGCATGATCCTCGGTCTCAATGTGCTGGATGCGACGGGCGGCTTCCGCGCCTGGAGGCGTGAGACGCTGCTGGGGATGCCGCTCGAACACATTCGATCCAACGGGTATGTCTTCCAGGTCGAGATGGCCTACGTCGCCCAGCGTCTGGGATATGAGATTGCCGAAGTGCCGATCTACTTCCCCGATCGGCGCATTGGCCAATCCAAGATGTCGTTCCAAATTCAGGCGGAGGCGGCAGTGCGGGTCTGGCAGGTCCTCTGGACGCACCGCGACCTCAAGCCGCGGGATCGTCGCGCCTAGGCCTCTTCCCGCCACCCGTCGGATATCGCCGCCCCCAGAAGCCGATTCCAGTCTTCGAGACTCAGCTCCTGTGCACGTGCGGTGGCCGGGAGTCCGGCAGCTTGCATCCAACCGGCGACGACGGATGGTTCGACCGCCAGGCCTCCGGCGGCAGCGTTCCGCAGCATTTTGCGCTTCTGACCGAAACCGGCACGCGCCAGCCGAAAGAAGGCCACGACCCGGTCCGGCGGCATTAGTGCCTGGGGATGGCGATCGATGCGCAGGACGACAGACTCGACCTCGGGCGCCGGGTAGAAGGCGCCGGCAGGGATACGAGCCGCTAAGCGTGGCGCCCCATACACCTGGACGCTCAGCGCCAGCAAGCTCATCTCGCCCGGGCCGGCGACGATCCTTTCGCCCACCTCCGCCTGCAGCGTCAGCACCAACCTACCGGGAGGGTGGCCAGCCTCCAGCAGCCGGCGAATCAAAGCCGAGGTGATCAAGTAGGGGATATTGGCGACGACCACGTACGCCTCGCCTCGGGTCACCGCCTCCAGGTCGATCTGCAGTGCATCGCCCTGGACGATCTCGACGTTGGGGCATCCCCCCACTTCCTGTTCCAGGACCGGGATCAGCCTCCGATCGACTTCGACGGCAATAACGCGCTTGGCTGAGGCGGACAGGCGTGCCGTCAGCGTCCCCAGACCGGCGCCTATTTCCAGGACCGTCTCGTCGGGCCGCAACTCGGCCGCGCGCACGACGCGTCCGAGCGCGGCCGTATCGACTAGAAAGTTCTGGCCGAGCCGCTTGTCGGGACGCAGGCCATACCGCCGAAGCAGCTGCGCAATGGGTTCAGCCCGGGACGCACCTTCGTTCACGGAAGGATAGGAACGGTGTCGGCCGGAACCGGCGTGAGGAAGTACAGAGTCACGTACGACCCCCACTCCTGCCAATCGGAATCGCTGTAACCGAGATCGATCCAGCGCAACCCGGGGATGCCGCCACCCACGTCTCCGATGGATCCGAAGCCGTAGCCAGGCACGTAGGCCGGTTCGTTACCGAGCCTGATGTACCACCAGTATCGAGCCGCGATCATGCCCTTCTGGACCGGGCGGCCGCTCGAGGTTCCGGACATGCACCTCCCATCGGGGGAAGCCGACCGACACGGCGAGTAGGAGGTGGCGTAAACGTTAATCGCCCGCCAGTACTGGATCGGGCCGTCGGGGGTGTTCAACGTTCGGACGACAATCTTCGTGCCGTAGCCGATCGTCCGTGTTCGCGGCTCGAGCGCCACCCACTCCCCGTCGACCTGTCGCGACTTCTCCACCCCGTCCTCGAGCCGGATGCGGAGGCGGCTCGCCTGCAGGCCGTAAGCCCCCGGATCCACGACCTTCTGTTGGTCGATCTCGATATCGGGCACCAGCACCGTCTTGGTCTCAAACGGCAGCGGTTTCTCCTCGACCAGGATCTGTTCGACCACCCGCACCACCCGGATCTGGCCATCGGCTGGGATCCGCTCACCAGCGGCTGGCACCGAGTAATCGAGGCCGGCGAGGGGCACGCCAGATTGGAAGAGCGCCTCACCGACCGTTGGGCCGGCGGCCCGCGCCGATAGGGTCTTGCTGTCGACCTGGATAGTGAGCGGGACAGATCGGAGGACTTGCCCAGCCGCGCCGGGGGCGATGGGGGCATCCGCCCCGGGCACGATGCGATCGCCCTGGCGAAGGTCAACGCCGGCTTCCACCAGCGCCTCGCCCCACGTGGAGGCGGCCGTTCGCAGCCAGCGGGTTGCCCCATCGATGTTGATCGCCACACGGGCGGCGGATCGGACGCGCAGGCGTTCGGGGAGTCGCTGGAGCGGTGCGCCCGTGTCGGTTAGTTGTAGGCCGTCTGCCCACACGCTATCGCCCGGCAGGAGCAAGACGCCGGCGGCCGCCAGGATATTAGCCGGGATCCGCTCGGCGGTCTCGATCAGGCGACTCTGGCCTGCCGCCTCGATCGTGATCGGTGCCGCCCGGTCGAGCCGGATGGTGGCGCCGGGCGAGACGGCCGCGCCGGGCAACGGCTGCACCCGGTCGAGCCGCCCGATATCCCAGCCAGCGTCGTGCAAGGCGCCCGCGACCGTCAGGGCATGCGTCGTCGCCGCGTAAGCACGGCCGTCCACGATGAATTGAATCGGCTTGGCCGTCCCCAGGTACAGGCTGGCCAGGCCGGCCGCCGCTAGAACGACTGCGCCCAGCCGCAGGGCCCGAGTTCGATCGAGATGAAGTGCCTGAAGCCGTCCGAACACGGCCCGCAGTATACCAGACGCAAATCCAGGCCGACCGGCGGCGTGTGACATCCGGGGACCTGCACGCATCAAACCCTTGGCGGATTGAGCGCAATCTCAGGCAGGGTTGGGGGTGCCGATCTGCGAATACGAATCTCAGGGGTGCGGGCTGGAGTTCGAGGAGTTGATCTTGAGTTGGCCTACTGGGGGGAGGGTCACATGCCCAGCCTGTGAAAGCCGGGGGGTCGAGAAGCCGATACCCCTTGTTTCAGCGAACTGCGGCAGCGATCAAGTTTCAGCGCCGGCTACGGCCGCCTGCGCAACGGGCGCCAGAGGGCTGAAGCCCGATCCAGCCCGCGTGCCGGGTCTAAGGACGAAGAGAAGAGAGGCCGGGCGCACTACTCGGCCGTTTTGTTCCCGTCAGGGTATATCGGCCAAGGCTGCCTGCAAACCAAAGACGATCCCGACCAGCCCGGGGCCGGTGTGCGCGCCCAACACCGGCGCGATCGACGACGTCGGGAGCCACTGGCAGCGGAACATCTTGTCGAGTTCCTGACGCAGACTGGATGCGCCTTCGGCGTTGTCCCCGTGCATGACCTGGAGTCTAAGGGCGGAGCCCAAGGGATAGCGTGAGTTGACGACTTCGGCCAGCTTGAGGATGGCCGCCTTCAAGGTCCTGGCCTGGCCGCGCTGCACGTACGTCCCCTGTTCCGGTTCGACCCCGATCAATGGTTTGAGGTTGAGCATCGATGCCAGCAGTCCCTTCAGGTGGCTGATGCGGCCCCCGTGAATCAGGTACTTCAAGGTTGCCAGCGTGTAGACCGTTTCGGTCGCCTCGCCGACGCGCTTCACAAGCGCCAGATGCGCTCCAGCGGCCATCCCGCTTTGGAGGCGCGCGCCGCAGCGTCCACCTGCCACCCTTGTGCCCCCGACAGGGTCTTGCTGTCGACGAAGGTCACGTGTGCTTCCGGAACGGCGGCCGCCCCGGCGCGGGCGGAGGCGAGCGTGCCGCTCAACCCGGAAGAAATGTGAATCGACAGGATCTCAGGATCGCTTGCCGCCAGTTTGCGATAGACATCGGCGAACTCTCCCGGCGCGGGCTGGGAAGTCGTGGGGAAGCTGTCGGTCGAACCGAGCAGCCGATAGAATTCCTCCGGCTGGATGTCAACGCCGCTGTGGTAGGTACGCCCGTCGAGGCTGAAGCTGAGGGGGACGACGTGTACCTGCAGACCTCGCGCCTGCTCAGGGGTGAGATCCATCCCGCCATCGGTCACAATCTGCACGCCGACCTCCACGCCGCGAGGGCCAAACACATCCGTCTCTGCCGGCCACCTTAGGTTCGCACGAGTGTCCTGTGCCCCCTTTGCTCACAAGGACAGGCGGACATCGCCGCCGATTGTACCTCAGCGCCTGCGTTCGGTGCATCGGCAGGCCCGGCTCGATGCCAGCCACCACCGGCATTGGCGGTCACCGTGAAGAGAGGCGCCCGGGCCGGCACCCCGACGGCACCCAGAGGCTCCTCCTTACCGTTGCTTCCTCTCGGACCTGGCGGGGTTCGAAGGACTCTGCCGCGCCGGACCTGCCCGGACGCCCGCGACGAGGATACCCTACGCGCGGAGGACCGTCAATCATCACGCGTCAACTTTGCCGCCCGGGAGCTCGCTGCCAACGGCAGTTCTGGAGTGCTGGATTCGTAGATGGGGTGGTTGGGGCTTCGCCTCAACTACTCCAACTACGATTGGCCTGCGGGCGTAGATGGTCCCCCCGGAACTTGCTAAGGCGAGGCTACGTGGGCGGTGCCTTCTTTTCAAGCCGGAATAAGCGACACCGCGGGTGCGGTGTCGGGTGGCGGAGAGGGTGGGATTTGAACCCACGGAGCCTTTCGGCTCACGCGCTCTCCAGGCGCGCGCGTTAGACCAGACTACGCTACCTCTCCGTGTATCAGCCGGCCCTCTCTCTCTAGGGGCCGGGCGATTATAGCATGCCGCTACGGGCTGTCGGTCGGAAGGTCGACCCTCCAAATCGCCCGGTCGATGGTCGAAACGTACACGATCGACTTCCCATCGGGCGAAGGAGCCCAATCATTGTTGGCGATGGGCAAAGGCACATCCTCCGGCCGAGTGAGCTGCCGGGCACTCCCTGTCCCGGCATCGACCTCCCACAATGCTGCGCCTTGATCAGCCAGGTCCAGCGGGATGAGCAGCAAGCGGCTCTTCGTCCGCCAACGATATGCACCGAACGGGGTCACCTTCAAGGTGACCGAACCATCGGTCCGCATCACCCACAGCCCATTTTGGCCCGCGTCCGCCTGCAATGCGACGGTGAAGGCCAGCCAGCGCCCGTCGGGGGAGAGGAGCGGGTCGAGAATGCCGTCGGCGGCGTGCAGCATCGTCTTGCGTCCCGACGTCAGGTCTACGCTCCAGATGCCGGTCTGCCCCGCCCCGGTGA
>JBGOYQ010000016.1:0-10195 GCA_041479735.1 Anaerolineae bacterium
GGCAGGCTGCGGCTGTTGGTCAGGATGAAGACGGCCGGGTCGTCGGAGTCTAGCGCGGCCCGCAGGCACTCGGGCTCCGGCAGGCACACGACCCACACGTCGTGGACGGTTTGCGTTCCGGTAGGGTCATCGTCTAGGGCGACGATGCAGCCGTGTGTCGAGCGCAGAAGGTCGGCGATCCGTGTCCGCAGGCCCGAGTCCGGCCAGACCGACGGCAGCCGGCCGAGCAGCTCGGCCTTGGCGACCGGCTGCGGTTGGCTCAATCGGCGGCCTCGGCCAGGACCGCCCGGGCGCGCTCCACGGCCAAGCGCGGGCTGGTCAGCACCGGAGTGGACTGCGGTTCGGCCGGAATCCTCTCGACCACTCGGGCCATCGAAGCCTGCGCCAGGATGACCACGTCCGACCGCGAGCGAAGCTCGGCCAGCGCGGCGAGCACGATGCGGTCGTGGTCCTCGGGGCGGCCGCCGAACAGCGCGGCGTAGGCCCCCTGGCACAACACCGGTTCGACCTCGACCCGTTTGCCCATGGCTTCGGCACGCTGGCGAACCAGGTCCGCCGTCGGCTTGAGGGTAGTCGGGGCGGTCGCCGCCACGCCGATGCGCGTCCCGATACCGAGCGCCTTGTCGACCATCGGCTCGTCGATCTTGAGGACCGGGATGCCGACCATGGCGCGGGCCGGCTCGGCACAAGGCGAGATCGAGGAGCAGGTGAGCTGGACGACCGTGGCGCCGGCGGACTCTGCAGCCCGGGCGTGCTGAGCGACGCGGCGGAAGATTTCCGGCGAGAGGCCGCCCTGAGCCAGGACAACTTTGAGCAGCACCTCGTCGGCGATGTGGAGTGTCTCGACATCCACGGGGAAGAGCTCGGCCGCCAGGCGGGTGAAAAGCTCGACGAGGGAGGGGACGGTATGCACGAAGGCCAGCTTCTTGGTCATGTTGTCTCCCGGGAGCCGCTTGGCTCAGGCGAGCGCGACGGACGGGGCCTCGATCAATCCGACCAGGTCGTCCAAGAATCGGGCGGCACCGGCCCCGTCCAGGACGCGGTGATCGACCGACAGGCTGAGATTCATCATCGGCTCCGCCTGCAGCCGGCCTTCCACGACCATGGCGCGATCCTTGATCCGTCCGACGGCCAGGATGGCGGCCTGGGGCGGGTTGAGGATGGCGTCGAACGAGTCGACCCGGAACATGCCCAGGTTGGTGAGCGTGAACGCGCCCAGCTCGAAATCCTGGGGCAACGACTTGCCGGCCCGGGCCCGCTCGACCAGTTCGGTCCTTCGGCGGATGAGGTCGACCAGCCTGTTCCGATCCGCATCTCGGATGACCGGGACGACCAGGCCGTTGGGCGTGTCCGTGGCGATCCCGATGTTGACGCCTCTGGGAGGCAGCAGCCCTTCGGTGCTCCACTGCGTTAGCGCACGCGGGTGTTTGACCAACGCCAGCGCACACAACTTCACGAGCAGGTCGGTCAGCGTCACGCGCACACCGGCGCTGGCCTCGAGGCTGGGCAGCAGGTCTTGCCGCAAGGCGAGCAGGCGACGGGCACTGACCTCAACGTGCAGATAGAAGTGAGGGGCGGTGGTGAAGCTGGTGGTCATGCGCTCGGCCATCAGGCGCTGCGAGCGGCTGAGCGGTTGGACGCCGGCGGCGGCCGCGGGCGTGGTCGCCTGATGTTCGACATCCTGACGCGTGACGCGTCCTCCCGGCCCGGTCCCGCGGACCGCCGACGGATCAACGCGCAACACCTCGGCGGCCTTCCTGGCCAGCGGGGTCAGGACCGGGGCGTTGGCGGCCAGGTCGCGCTCGACGATACGACCGCCGGGGCCGCTGCCGCGGATCAGGGTCAGGTCGATCCCGCGCTCTCGAGCGGCACTGCGAGCCCGAGGGCTGACGATCACTCGCCCGGCAGGCAAAGGCGACGAAGCGGGCGTAGCGGGCGCGGGTGTTCTACTCGGCGAGGGCGTGGCGGCCGTAGGCGAAGCCGTGGCCTCCACGCTCGAGACGGACTCGTCCATCGTGGCCGTGATCAACGCCACGACCGTCAGCACGGGCACCGTCGAGCCGGCCGGGGCCAGGATGCGCTTGAGCACGCCTCCGGCCTGGGCCTCGACGTCGAGCGTGGCCTTGTCCGACTCGACGCTGTAGAGCACGTCGCCCGGGCGGACGACATCGCCCTCCTGCTTCGCCCAGGCGACGATCGTGCCCTCGTTCATCGTTTCGCCCAGCATGGGCAAGATGACTTCGGTGGCCATGCGGCCTCCTACTGCAACGCCTGGCGGATGCCGGCGACGATGCGGTCCAGATTGGGGATGGCGGCATCCTCCAGCGGCTCGCTCATTGGGACGGGGACGTCGGCTGCGCACACGCGTACGATCGGCGCGTCGAGGTAATCGAACAACTCCTCTTGAATCCGCATGGCCAGCTCACTGATGAACGAGCCGGTCTTGTAACCTTCGGTGAGGCCCACCACGCGGCCGGTCTTTCTGACCGAGGCGGCGACGGTCTCCATGTCGAGCGGCTTGAGCGTGCGCAAGTCGATGACCTCGACGCTGATACCATCGGCCGCCAACTTCTCGGCCGCCTCCAGGGCGCGGAAGACCATGCGCGAGTAGGTGACGACGGTCACGTCGGTGCCGGGCCGCTTCACGTCGGCGACGCCGTAGGGAATGATGTAATCCTCGTCGGGCACGAGCCCTTCCAGGCCGTAGAGCATCTTGTGTTCGATGAACATCACCGGGTTGTCGTCGCGGATGGCGGCCTTGAGCAGCCCCTTGGCGTCGTACGGGGTGCTGGGCATGACGACGTAGATGCCGGGGAAGTGCGTCCACAGGGCTTCGAGGGATTGCGAGTGGTGGGCGGCGATGTTGCGCCCGGCGCCGCCTTCGGTGCGGATGACCATCGGCACGATCGTCTTGCCGCCGAACATGTAACGGTTCTTGGCGCCCTGATTGGCGATCTGATCCATCGCCAGCGGCGTGAAGTCCACGTACATGATCTCGGCCACGGGACGCATCCCGGCCATGGCGGCGCCGACGGCCGCGCCGCCGATGGTCGCCTCGGAGATGGGTGTGTCGCGAACGCGCTCCTCGCCGAACTCGTCGAACAGGCCGCGTGTCGCCCCGTAGGCGCCGCCGTACAGGCCGACATCCTCGCCCATGACGAACACACGCGGATCACGGATCATCTCCTCGCGAAGCGCCTCTTGGATCGCCTGCCAGTAGTGAATCTTGCGCGTCCCGGCGCCGCCGAGGCGGACCCGCTCCCGCAGTTGCCGCTCGCGGTCGACGTCCGCCGACGTCCAGTGGAACGGCGCGTAGACGTTAAGCTCGAGCTCTTCGACCGGAGGGTTGGGGGAGGCGAAGGCGAAATCGGTGGCGGCGTCGATCGCCAGGCGGGCGGCCGCCTCGATGGCATCGACCTCGGACTGGGTGGCGAGTTCCGACTCTACAAGCCGAGCGGCGTAGTTGGGGATAGGATCGCGTGCCCGCCATGAGGCTTCCTCGTCCTTGGTCCGATAGGCGCGCGGGTCGGACCGCGAATGGCCGTACCAACGGTAGGTCTGGCACTCGATCAGGGACGGCCCCTCGCCCTTGCGCGCCCGCTTGACGGCCTTGGTCACGGCCTTTCGCACAGCCAGGACATCCATACCGTCGACGACCTCGCCCGGGATGCCGTAGGCGCAGCTGCGATCGGCCAGGTCGAGCTTGGCGGTCGACTTTTCGAGCGGGACCGACATGCCGTACAGGTTGTTCTCGATGATATACACGGCCGGCAGCCTCCACAGGGCGGCCATGTTAAGCGACTCGTGGAAGTTGCCCGTATTCGAGGCGCCGTCGCCGAAGAAACACAGCACGACGCTGTCGGTCGCCTGCAGCTTGCGCGCCAGGGCGGCGCCGGTGGCGACGGGGATATTGCCGCCGACGATGCCGGTGGCGCCCAAGTTGCCCTTCTCGACGTCGGCGATGTGCATCGAGCCGCCGCGGCCCATGCAGTAACCGGTGGCCCGGCCGCACAGCTCGGCCATCATCTTGTTATAGTGCTCGGCACGGTCGGCTTCGGTCTTGGCCATTGAGGCTCCGCGGGCATGGCAATGGCCGTGGCCGCGGTGGGCGCTGGTGATCAGGTCGTCGTCGCGCAGGACCGAGACGGCGCCCACCGCCACGGCCTCCTCGCCGGCGTACAGATGGGAGGCACCCTTGATCTGATTCTTCCCGAGCAAATCGTAGACCCGCTCCTCGAACAGGCGGATCTCCCACATCTGACGGAGCAGATCGAGCGCCTTCTGCCGGGTCAGCCCAAGCTTCTTTAGGTTGATGTCTTCCGCCATGCTCTCCTCACGTCTGGTCGCGTCGACCGATCCTGGATTGCCCATGTCGCTACCCTCAAAACCGACCGTACTCACGACTGTCCGGCGCCGCCGGACAGCACGGACTCTCGGGAGGCGGGGCGCAGATTCGCCCGTCGCTGGATGATGCGCGCGACAAAGCCATCGTAGGCCTTGACGAATTCTGCCAGCGTGTTCCGCACCGGTAGCCAGCCAGCCGTGGCGCCCGTGTCCGCCAGGTCGAGCGGCTGGGCCGGGCGGAGGCGCGGATCGTTCTGGCCGTCGGCGGTCCAGTAAGCCTGTTTGAAGATCTCGCTGTGGCGCAGGGTGCCAAAGACGGCCTCAGGTACGGGCTCGTCGATGCGGCGTGGGTCAAGCTCGAGAGCGCCTGCCGCGTCGAACGCCCGGCGGATGTTGGGGTAAATGGTGATGACACCCGTGCCGACGGTCTCGGTGATGTCCGGGATTGTGCTGGGCAATCCGCGGTAGCCCTCGCCGTCATAAACGCGCAGCGAGGCGATCAGTGGGCGGACGCGGGTCGGATCGAAGCCGCGCCGGTCCAGTTCCGAATGCAGCCGCTTCAAGACGGCGACGCCGGACCAGGCAGCGGCGTAACGGGCCTGGCCTTCGTCGATCCCGAACGACGCAAGCGAGCCGAGCTTGCCGAGCAGCTCGTCCCGGACGGGGAATGCCAGCCGCCCGCTCATGTGGGCGAGTGTGGACAGGATCGCCTGCCCGTCCTGGATTGCGGCCGCGAACGGCAGATGCTGGAAGAGGCCGAAATTGACGGTGATCGTGACCCCGATGCCTTCCGCGGTGAGCTCCCGGCAGGCCGCCAGGCCCGCCTGTGTACCGGGCAGCTTGAAGACGACGTTGGGAATCCCGCCGGCGAACCGAGCCTGCAAATCGGCGTAGGTGGTGCGCGCATCGGCGAGCATGCTGGGGGCGTCGTCGTGCCGGTTCGGGTTGACCTGAAGGCAGACGCAGCCGGCCTTGCCGCCCGTCAGAAGGTAGACCGGGCGGAGCAATAGCATGTTGCCCAGAACGACTTCGAGCGTCATCATCCGCGCCAGGTCATCGGAGTCGGCATGAGGATGCGCCGCCAGGATGTTGTCGACGACGCCGTCCCACCGTTCCGGATCGGCCCGCCAAGCCAGATCGACCAGCGGTGGATTGCAGGTCACGAATGAGGCGCCGACGAACATAGCCTGGCGCAGGAAGGCGGCATTGTCGTTGCCGACAAGCATCGGAGTCGTGCCGGCGACTTGCATCTCGGCGAGCCGTCGGACGTTGCTGGAGCGGACGGCGGAGGAGAGGTTGTCGAGGTAGTCCGCCATCGATTGTCCGACGAACGCCGCCGCCTGGTCAGCAGGGTCCGCTACACCCTCGGCGGCGAAACGCTCGCCGGCCTGACTTCGCCATAGACGGAGAAGCTCATCCGCGGACGAGGGCGATGAGCGCTCCAGGCGGATGGCGAGATCGGTGGCGCGATCGGCGATCGCCAGGAGTGTTCGGTCGCTAAGCGCCCGCGCACCGTGCAAGGCGCGATTGCGCAAATTCCACGCCGGCAGGAAAGAACGCAGCCAGATCGCCAGGTCAGCCACGAAGTGGAGCGCATGGCGGCGCGTCGGCAGCGTGGCTGAGGCGAACTGGGCCTCGATCTCCGTCAGCGCTTCATCCGTCCGCAAGGCGAAGTCGGACGGGGAGGAGAAGAAGACCAGGGCGTTGAGGGCGCTGTCGATCTGCCCGCGCAGGACGAGCGCAACGGGATCCGCGCAAGCCGTGCGGTTGGCTTGCAACTCTTTCCGAATTCCTTCGGCCTGTTGGGTTGAAGTGGGCATTGCTCCTCGTTCGAATCGCCCGTCGCCCGGGCGACCTCTACCCTGCGTGCGCGGCTTCACGGGCGGGCAGTCAGCTCAGGCTCGCCCGAGACGGGCGGGGCGAGGGCTTCGGCCCACGCTCGGCGTATGGCCTCTGCCGCTGCGGCAACGCCCTGGCGGCCCTGGAAGGAAGCCTCCTCCATGCACAGCCAGCCATTCCAGCCAGCGCGCAGCAGCCGTCGGAAGATCCGCTCCAAGGGGGCCAGGCCGCTCCCCAGCAGAACGGGTTTCAGCTCACCGCGGGCGGAAGTGTCGGCGACGTGGACACTGACCACTCGGGCGATGACCTGCTCCAGCAGACAGAGAGGGTCCTCGACGAACGCCGTGGCATTGCCCGTGTCGAAGTTGACTCCCAGCTTCACGTCCGATGTCTTGCGGACGATCTCGAGGAAGATGTCCGGCGGCTGGGAGAAATCCGTGAACTCCCAAGCGCCTGGCTTGGCGTGGTTCTCGTAGACCGGCCGGGCCGGGGAGCCTTGGGTGAGCTGCACCAGGCGACACAGCCCATCGACCGCCCAGGCGATCCCCTCGGGACGCGCGGTGCCCGAATGGGCCTGGCCGGCCGTGACGCGAATCAAGTCGGCCCCCAAGTCGGCCGCCAGGCCGACCGCTTCGACCTCGAGGTCCAATTCACGCGCCCGCTGAGCCGGGTCGGGATGCGTGAAGTCGGGGTAGGTGGTCAGCATAGCGACGCGCGTCCCTGCGTCCTCGACCTGGCGGCGGATCAGCGCAGCGGTCTTTGACGAACGATCGGGCAGGAACAGGATGCTCAGGTCGATGGCGTCCAGTCCCAGCTCCGAGCCCATGCGGGCCCAGTCGGCCACCGACAGGCGTCCCGAGACGATGTCCGGGAAGAACGAGACGGGCAGGCAGCTGAGTTGCATGGTCAACGCTCCAGGAGTGCACGCATGTGCGTCAGCGTCGTCTGAGCGGCCGTGTCGGGGTCCGGCAGCGCCAGGAGCTCGGCCGATAGGAACCCGGCATAGCCAATGTCATGCAGGATGTCCACCACGCGTCCGAAGTCGATCATCCCCTCGCCCGGAGGTAAGCGGTTGTTGTCACCCAGGTGAACGTGCCAGAGCCTGCCTGCCTGCATCAGTTGTCGGAACGGCGCATCCCAAGACCGCTCCTCGATGTTAACATGGAAGGTGTCCAACAACAGGCCTACGGAGGGGTGGTCGACCTCGGCCAGGAACGACAGGCCTTGCTCGGCCGTATTGACCAAGTCGGCCTCGTAGCGGTTGAGGGGTTCGATGGCCAGCCGGACCCCGAGCGCCGCGGCATGATCTCCTGCCGAGCGCAGTATCGCCGCGAGCCTAGCGCGCGCATCGGGAGCGGCGGAAGCTTGCCGGCCGCGAAAGCCTCCGATGGTCACCAGCCCGGCGCCGACGCGCTCGGCGAACCCGATCAACTCACCCAGCCGTGCTTCGGCCTGGGCTGCGGCCGAGGCATCCGGATGGAGCAGGGTCTGGCCCGAGACCATGGCCACGGCGCCGCTGCCGATCGCCGCCACCTCGAGGTCATGCTCCGCCAGGATGGCGGTGATCTCGCCGACGTCCAGCCGTGCCGGGTCGACCGTCATCAGCTCAAGCCCGTCGGCGCCGAATGCGCGGGCCTTGGCCGCCTTTTCGGAGAACGTGCCCGACAGCAGGGCGACAGGCACGCAGGCTTCGACTTCGGGTGTCTGCACGACCAGTGAGAGCTTCATGTCGTCACTACGCCCCCGGCCGACGAGCTTGGGAGCCGGACGGGTGCAGGGCGAGTATCCAAATCGCCGGCGGCAGGGGGCAAGGGACTATACAGGTTGAGTTTGCCGATTGTCATCACTCGAAAGTGCAAGGAAATCGGCGTGCTGCGCCTGGCATGCGTTCGCTACATATCGCCGAATGGCCAGGATTGTCTGGCGACGAGCGCCGCGCAGGAAGTCCCCCTTTCCACCGTCGCGAGCCAGAGGTACTGGGCAGGTATCCATGGCAAGCCTGCTGGCCGCGCCTCTTCGCCGAATATGAGAACGATTACATATTCAGGATAACATATCCACTGGGACGTGTCAATAGGGGCAGAAGGGCGGCGGGCCCATCGGAAGCCCGTCCCTCGGGCGGGGCGCGGGCATTCGCAAGGTGACCTCGCATGGGCACAGATGTGGATCCGGGCGGGGCGGCCAAGTTCCACCCGAAGGGCCTTTCGTTCTTGAAGAATAGGGACCCGGCACTTATCGTGGACAGAAGGCGCAGCAGACGGAGAGAAGTGGCTACCCCGGGAATTCGGGACGGCCGAGGCTGAGATCGGTTCGAGCGAGAATGGACCGGGACGTTTGTGTAGGCTACCTAGGAAGCATGCCTGAGAGTCGAGGCCCCCAAGTCAACCTGGCTGCCTAGCCCATTGAGAGTTCTGGCGGGGGATAGCTATACCTGAGGACACCACCGATTCAGGTCCGCCGGTCGAAGTTGTCGCCTTTGCCTTGCGTGGGCGGCATCCGCCCCACCGATAGGTGAGCGCCGGAGGCTAGCCTTCCGGCTCACCTCGGAGGAAGGCGATATCGGCAAGGCCGCACCACTCCTCCAAGACCTGGGCGACATGGCCCCGGATAAGCACGAAGTGATGCCCGTAGCCCTCGTTGCCGAAGCGCTCCAAAGCCTTCTCGAGGTCGGGACGGAAACTCACCAGGGCGCCCGATCCAGGCATGTCCGTGCTGAAGGGAAGGGCGGTCCCCTCCAAGGCGCACATACGCATGGTGCCGGCCCTGCCCACGAGGTTGACGGCCGTCACGGCGCCCGGTCTCATCGTGGTCTTGATTGTCGGTCCAAAAGCACCTGGGCCGGCCGTCTCGCGAATAGGCTTGAGAATCGGTTTCGCGTCTGCGGCCAGCTCGAGAGGCATGTTCCCGCAGTGGTGGAGGATGGCCGTGTTCTCCCCGAGGTCAGCTTCGACGATGTCCGCATGAAAAGTCGGCTGCCCGGTAAGCATTTGTCCTGCTGCCATCAAGATGGAGGCCAGCACGTCATTCTCGCAAGGGGCGGCGACGCCCTGGTCATTCAACGCTGAGAAACCCAGACAAGGACCCCCAAGATGATCATGGAAGCACTCCAGTGTGATCGCCTGAAGGGCTTCCTCAGCCACGAGCCGCTTCAATGCCAGGTAAGACCGCACCCCGTATTTGCCCACGCCCTCATCGAGGGATTCGATGTTGAACTTGGGCTTCATCTCCGTCCAGGCTGACTCGATCTCTTCTTCAGGGACCGCGGAGAGGGTGCGTGAGTATCGGGTCAGGCCTACATTGACAACCTGGATCCCGAAGACCTCCCGGAGCGCAAGCTCATCGAAGACGACGTCCGACATTCCCTGTGCACGCCAGCCCATCATCCCGATCCGCAGCCCGCGGAGCCGGCGTTGGATGGCCGCCGCCCGCAGATAGGGCATCGCCCTCTGCCAGACGCGGGGGTCTTCGGGTTTGCCGATCACTAGTCGAAATGGTAGCCCCAACTCTTTGAACGGTAGGACGGTCTGCTGTACAGCTACTAAAGCACCCCAGGCTTGTTGGGTTGGGATTGCCCACAACAACGTCGGCAATCCCGTCGGTTCGGCCACCAGCGGCATGACGTGGTCCAGCGTGAAGTTGCCCGGGAGAAGACAGAGCGCATCGAGCGCCTTGTCCTCAAAATGCTTGAGCACCCTGGGGATGTCCGTCTCGTGCTCGAGCAGGCCGGGGAAAATCACCGGTTCCAACTGATCGCGGGGCGCTTGCCCAGGTAGAAGATCGACGAGATCCCGTGCATAGGCGGCACCGTTTTCATGCGACCAGGTGGTGACGACAATCCCTAGCCGAGGGCGCAGCCATTGACTCGAATCCGCACTCGTGGGCATTGGCTCCTTCCCTTTCCCGTTTACAGGCGTATCGGGTAACGGCCGTACTTTCGGGTCGCCTCCAACATTGCCTTGAAGTTGGGCAGGGGGACATAGTTGGTGATCGAATTAGCCGAGCTCAACAGGAA
>JBGOYQ010000017.1:0-10107 GCA_041479735.1 Anaerolineae bacterium
CCTCGCCCGAAACGCGCCGGGGAAACGCATGCTGCTTGTCCTGACGTACCGTGAAATCGACGTGACCGAGGACGGCCCCCTGCCCGCCGTTCTGCTCGACTTGAACCGGGAACGCATCGCCACCCGGGTGAAGCTCGGGCGGCTGACTCTCGACCAGACCCGCGACATGCTCGAGGGCATGCTCAACGGCCGAATCGGAAAACACCTCATTCAGGGGATCTACAGGGAGACCGAGGGCAACCCATTCTTCGTAGAAGAGGTGTGCAAGGCGCTGATCGAGGACGGCGAGCTGGTGCAGGAAGGCGGCGATTGGCACAGCCGCAGCGGGATCGAAGAGCTTCACATCCCGCAGAGCGTGCGGCAGGCCATCCAGGCCCGGCTGGCACGGTTGCCGGAGTCTGCCCAAGACGTGCTGCGCATGGCCGCCATCCTCGGTAGGGAATTCGACTTCAGCACTCTTCGGGCGGCCTGTGACGTCGACGAAGACGTGCTCTTGAATGCGCTCGAGGCGGCCGAGAGGGCGCAGCTGATCGAGGAGATCCGGGGCGGAAGCCCGGCGGAGCGATCCCGCGCCGGCGAGGTCAGCTTCGCGTTCGGGCACGCCTTGATGCCGACCACCCTGCGAGACGGGGTCAGCGGATTGCGCCGGCAGCGGATGCACCGCAAGGCCGCGGCCGCTATCCAGTCGCTTCGACCGCACGACCTCGAGTCCTTGGCCTATCAATACGCCCAGGGCGGAGATGAAGATCGCGCTCGTTCGTATTACCTGCAGGCGGGCGACCGCGCAGCCCGGATCCCAGCCATGGTCGACGCGGCCCGCAACTACCGAGCCGCGCTCGAAAGCTGGCCCGAGGCCGACCCCGCCGGCCGTGCCGAGACGCTCTTCAAGCTCGGGAGCTGTCTGTGGGTGACCGCTGACCTGGCCCGCACGATGCAGGTCTTCGAAGAGGCGCGCGCCATCTTCGAATCTCTTGGCGTTCAACTGAAGCTCGGCGACGTTGAGCGGATGATCGGCCGAGTGCATTGGGAGACCGGGGATCGGGGCAGCGCGCTCGAGCACTATCACAACGCGCTGCGGATCCTTGAGGCCCAACCGGAGTCGGTCGAGCTGGCGCGGGCGATCAGCTCGATCTCTCAGATGCACATGCTGGCGTCCGAGTACGACGAAGCCATCGCCTGGGGGGAGCGCGCCCTGGCGATGGGACAACGGCTGGAAGCCACGGACGTCATCATCCACGCCCTCAACAACGTCGGCACCGCTTACCTTCAGACCTCGCGGCGACACGAGGGATTGCCCATGCTCCAAGAGAGCCTGCGTCTGGCAACCGAGGCCATGCTCCCGCATGACGTCTGTCGCGCGGGTGTGAACATGGCCGAAGGCCTGATCGCCGTGGGTCGCTACGCAGAGGCCAGGTCGGTCTTCGAGGAAACGCTGAGCTACGCGGACAAGTACATGGCTGTAGGCTTCAGTCTAGCCGCTCAAGTCCGACTGACGATGCTGGATTGGATTTCGGGCCAATGGGGCTCTGCGCTGGATCGCCGGGGTGGAATCCGAGCCTGGCATGCTGCCTCCATTGGCAACTCGGATGTCTGGGCACACACGCTGTTCGGTCATATTGAAAACGACCTGGGGCGACCGGAAGAGGCTCTGGTGCACTTGCTGCCAGACATGACGATGGCCATCAAGTCGGATGAAATCCAGACCACAGTTCCTTACCTGGGGGAGCTGCTGCGTACGTACGCCGTGCTGAGTCAAGACAAAGAAGCGACCGAGATGGCCAGGCTCTTGTTGGAACTTGTCGACCGCAGTCCGTACCTGGAGCACGAATCGGTGACGTCCCTGCTGAATGCCTGCTATTGGGCCGGCACAATTGCCGCGGCCAAGCACGGTGAGCTGGCACCTGTGTTCCTGGCCCAGATCGAGCGCACGTTTCACCAGCTCCATAACTCGGAGACCGAAGCGTCTTTCGGCGAGGCGAGGGCGGTCGTCCAGGCGATGGAAGGACATCTCGATGAGGCGTTCGAGCTGCTCAAGGGCGCGACAAGGGTATGGGAGGAATCGGGACGGCCGTACGATCAGGCCCGTTCGCTGGTGGCGACCGCCGGCGTGCTCGAAAGGGCGGGCGGCCGCGCCGACGCCCAAACGGCGGCCTTACGCGCCCAGGATTTGCTCCGGAGCCTGGCCACCCAGCTCGAGGGGACTGAGAATCACGCCAACTTCCTCGACTCCCGTCTGGCCCGCGAGGCTGCCCGGCTTGCCGAGCCCGGCTGAGCGATGACCCTGCCCCACCTTACCCAGAATCCAAACCACGCAGCGATGCTGCGTGGAGTGGAGAGTGGAAACGCGGGTGCCAGCCAGCGATCCTAACGTTGGGTGTGGTTCAGGCCGCCTGGTCCTCTCGATGCAGCGATTGGCGGCGAACCAGGGTCCTCAGCCGTGACGCCAGCAAGCTGGCGTGAACCGGCTTGATCAGGTAGTCATCCGCCCCGGCATCCAGAGCCTTGGCGACGGAGCCCGGGGCTCCCAGGGCAGACAGGATCAAGATCGGGACATCCGAGAACGTCCGAATGCGCTCGCATACTTCCCAGCCATCCATTTCCGGCATCAACAGATCGAGGATGACCACATCGGGGGGCGCTTCCCGACAGGCGTTGATCCCCTCTTCCCCGCTGCAAAAAGATTGAATCTGAAAATCCTGGCCCCGCAGCAGGGTCCGCAGCATGATGGACAGCTCTACGTCATCGTCGATCAATAGGACTTCAATTGCCATTGTCCGCCTCGAAGGTCCGCGATCATTATCGCCTGCTTGGCCCCATTCGGACCTTACAGCCACCTTTCAATGCCCACCCGCCCGCCCCTTGCCCTGCAATCATAGACGGGCTATAGTTTCGCCGACGCCTGGACCCATCTGGATAGCGCATGGCCACTCGCTTGTCCGGTCCCCTGAGCGCGACGCTCTGCCCACAGTGCGGCAAGCCTCTACCAGGGGACGCTCGCAACTGCCCGCATTGCGGTGTCGACCTGGCGCTGTTCGCACTGCTGGCCGAGCGCGCCTACCTGGAGGGCGTTCCACAGACGGCGCCGATCAGCTCCACCCCGGAGTCGATCGTCCCGCGCATCGGCGAATACCTGATCGAGCAGGGGCTACTCACCCCGTCTCAACTCGAGAGCGCCCTGACCCGACAGCGCGAACTGGCCGGACGTGGTCAACGCCGGCTTCTGGGCCAGACGCTCCTCGAAATGAAGCTGGTGGATCGGGAGACCCTCGATCGCGCCATCACCCGCCAGATCATCGAGCTCCATGCCGCGCTGCAGGAAGCCAACCGTAACCTCGAACGCCGGGTGGCCGAGCGGACGGCAGAGTTGCGCCGCGCCCTTGAACGGTTGACCGAGCTCAACCAGATCAAGGCCAACTTGATTTCCAATGTCAGTCATGAGCTCCGCACGCCGCTGGCCCACATCAAAGGCTACGTCGAGCTCTTGGCCGAAGAACAGCTCGGCCCGCTGTCTGACGAGCAGAAGAAGGCGTTGGGTATCATGCAGCGCGCCTCCGAGCGTTTGGAGCGCCTGATCGAAGACTTGATCGATTTCTCGACGGCCTCACGTGAGGGTCTGACGCTTAAGCTCATACCCGTCAGCCTGCCGGGGCTGGCGGCTGACGTGATCGAGCGTTCGCGCGAGAAGGCCGAGCGCGCCGGCGTCGGGCTGGACACGGCCATTCAACTCGACCTGCCCGAGCTGGTGGTCGATCCGGAGAAGCTGCGCTGGGTCCTATTCCAGCTGATCGACAACGGGATCAAGTTCACACCGAGCGGAGGTCGGGTGTCGCTGGAGGCGTCGCCCGACGGCCAGGTCGTGATCATTAGCGTGCGCGACACCGGCATCGGCATCGCCCCCGACCGCATCGAGGAGATCTTCGAACCGTTCCACCAGCTGGATGGGTCGCCCACGCGCCGCTACGGCGGAACCGGGCTTGGGCTGTCCCTGGTGAAGCTGATCCTCAGCGCGCATGGTGCCCAGGTGCGCGTCGAGAGCGAAGAGGGGAAAGGCACCGTGATGAGCTTCGCCTTGCCCACCTCCGACCCCGGATGACCGGTCCGCTCATTCCCCCGGGCCCCTTGAGCCACGGCACCGAACTTAACGCCGTGTATGCCATCGCGCGCATCGTAGCGGAGACCTACGATACCGAAGCCGGTCTCGACGCCGTGTTTCGTCTGGCCCGTACGATCTTCATCTTTGACGTCGTGGCACTGTATCTGCAGAACGAGGAATCGCGCGAGCTGGAACCGTCCTACGCGCGCGCCCTCGGGCGGGGGCGAGCCCACGAGGCCGAGCTCGCCTGGGGCGAGCCGGCGGCGCGCGAGGCCTTCCTCAGCGGCCAGACCGTCCTGCGCCAGGAAGACGCCGGGCCTGAGATCGAAGGTCGGGAACGCCGCCGCGACTACCTCGGGCTGCCTCTTATGGTCAGCGGGCGCGGCGTCGGCGGGCTCGTGTTCGGCCGATTCGGCGGCCCGCCCTACCCCGCCGAGCACATCCGCCTGGCAGAGTTCGTCGCCTGGCACGTCGGCCAATTGCTCGAGAATCGCCGCATGGCCAGCCGTATCGCCAGCTTGGAGGCCCAACGCGAGCTGGCGCGCATGCAGGACGAATTCGTATCGACGGTGTCCCACGAGCTGCGCACCCCTCTGGGCTTCATCAAGGGCTACGTGACGACCCTGCTGCGCGATGACACCGACTGGGATCGAGAGACCAGCTCGGAGTTCTTGCGCATCATCGACGAAGAGTCCGACCGGCTGCGCGAACTGATCGACAACCTGCTCGACTCCTCCCGCCTGGAGACCGGCTCGCTCGGCATGACGTGCGAGCCGACGCGGATCAGCACCCTCGTCCGGGCGACCGCCTCCCGGGCCCAGTCGCTCTACCCGGGGATGCAGCTGGCCGTCGACGTCGCCGATGACCTGCCGATCGTCCGCCTTGATTCGACCAGGATCGCCCAGGTGCTTGACAATCTGCTCTCGAACGCCCACAAGTATGCGCAGGAGTCGCCCGCCGCGATCCGCGTCCAGCAGGAGGGCGATCTCATCCGCTTCGAAGTGCAGGACAGCGGCCCGGGGATAGCCCCGGAGCACATTGGTCACCTTTTCGAACGTTTCTTCCGGGTGCCCGGCGCCAAGGCCGGCGTGCGCGGCACCGGGCTGGGCCTGTACATCTGCCGCAAGATCGTCGAGGCGCACGGCGGGGAAATCCGGGTCGACAGCCAACCGGGAAGCGGAACCCGCTTCACTTTCACTATCCCGGTCAACCCACCGCAAGCGGATCCAGTTGGAGACCGAGCATGACGGACAAGAAGACAATCCTGGTGGTCGACGACGAGCCGCGCTATGTCCGGCTGGTCGAGGTCAATCTGCTGAGCGAGTCGTATGCGGTCCAGACCGCTAGCAACGGTCAGCAGGCCGTCGAATCGGTGGCAGCCAGCCAGCCGGATCTGATCCTCCTGGACGTGATGATGCCGATTATGGACGGCTTCACCGCCTGCGAGCGCATACGCGAGTTCTCAAACGTGCCGATCATCGTCGTGACTGCCAAGGGGGAGGAGCGCGACCGCGTTCGCGGCCTCGATGCCGGCGCCGACGATTACATCGTCAAACCCTTCTCGGCGCAGGAGCTCCTGGCGCGGGTGCGCGCGGTGTTGCGTCGCGCCGAACGCAGCACAGGCGAGACATTCCATGAACCGATCTTCCGTCATCACGAACTGCAGATCGACCTGGCCAGGGCGCTGGTCACCTGCGCCGGACGTGAAGTCTCCCTGACCGCGACCGAATACCGCGTCCTCCAGACGCTGGCTTCGGCCGCGGGTCGCGTGCTCACGCCCGAGGACCTCTTGACCACCGTCTGGGGACCTGAATATCGGGATGACAAGGAAATCCTCTGGGTGTGCTTGAGCCGACTGCGGCAGAAGATCGAGCCCGACCCGAAGAACCCTATCCACATCGTCACCCGTCAGGGAATCGGTTATCTCATCCCGCCCGCCGCGGAGGGCGGCGGGATCGCGTAACGGGGAGCCGGCGTGGCCCAAACCCCCGTATTGCTCATCGAGCCCGACCTACGCACGGCCGCGTTCATGCGAAACGCGCTCGGCAACGCCGGCTATGATGTCAGCCTGGCTTCTTCCGGAAAGGAAGGGCTGATCGCCGCCTGGCGCGACCAGCCCGAGATCGTCCTCCTGGAGCTGAACCTGCCTGACCTCGACGGCATCGATATCGTCCGTCGTTTGCGCAAAGACCCGCGAACCGAGCGCAAGACCATCATCGCACTCACGTCGAGGACTGCCCCCGAGGACGCCGCGGCCGAACTCAAGACCGGATTGAATTACTACATCCTCAAGCAATCGGACGCCGTCGACGTGCTCCTGCGCTACCTCGGGCGCCTG
Organism: Anaerolineae bacterium; assembly: GCA_041479735.1. Classification (GTDB taxonomy): domain Bacteria; phylum Chloroflexota; class Anaerolineae; order Anaerolineales; family E44-bin32; genus JBGOYQ01. The sequence goes on from JBGOYQ010000017.1 coordinate 6,432, forward strand.
CGAAACGAAGGCGCGTTCAAAGCCGAGGGGACGGCAGCCTCCCGGTTGGGGCACTTGATCACCTTTATCAGCGCCAAAGGCGGCGTCGGCGCTTCGTCCATTTGCGCCAACGTCGCCAGCCGGTTGGCGCGCCTCGATCAGAATATGTCGGTCGTGGCGGTCGACCTCTGCCTCCCGATCGGCTCGCTGGCCGCCATCACCGGCGTCAAGTCGCCCATCGACCTGTACCAGCTCACCGAGCTGGAGCCGTCCGACCTGACCGTCGAGCGTCTGCGCCGCGACCTTCCCGTCGCGGCGAGCTGGGGTTTCCAGGTGGTTCCGGGCTGTGCTACCCCAACCGTTGCCGCCAATCTGAACGTCGACTATCTGGCGGCCGTCCTTCAGGCGCTGCGTTCGACCTTCGGCTGCGTCGTCGTCGACCTGGGACGCAACCTTTCGCGCGTCGCCCTGCTGGTGCTGGCCCAGACGGACATTCCCGTCATGGTGATGAGCCCCGACCCGGTCGTCGCCGCCAACACCCGCGCCGCTCTGGGCTTCCTCGAGGCGGAGGGCATCTCGACCGAGCGCTTCTTCGTCGTCAGCAATCGCCCTCTGGGCGCAGAAGACCTGACCGGGCCGCCGCTGGAGAGCGCGCTCGGGCGACCGGTCGACCGCGGGCTGCCTTACATCGGGCGCAATTTCAGCCTAGCGAACAACTTCCACGCTCCGCTGCATCTGCGCTTCCCGGAAGACCCGGCGACCGACGCCATCGGCGAGATCGCCGCCATGCTGCTCGAAAGGTTGAAGTCGCTCCAGCCGAAAACACGCTAACGGCCCGAGCGCGGCTGAGTGCGCGCCATCCGGTTCTGACCCCGCCGGCCCGTCCGACGAGGTCGCCTACAAGTGGGCCGTCTGCTATAATCCGCGACGCTATCCGGCTCGGGGAGAAGACCCATGGTCAACCCGCAATCCCTCACTTTGCGATCGAAGATCCTCGGAGCGCGGCTGCGAGAGGCGCGTGCCGCGACGGGCAAGAAGCTGAAGGAGGCCTCGTCCGCAATCGGCGTGAGCAGCGCCACGCTGTCTTCGTTCGAGACCGGCCGGAAGGCGATTTCGCTACCCGAGCTCGAGCTCCTGGCCTACCACCTGCAATCGCCCCTTCGCCCGTTCTGGACCGGGGAATCCAACCGTCCGAAGCCTAAGGCCGACTTCGATCCTGTCCCACTGATCAAGCTCCGGCAGCGCATGATCGCGGCCCAACTGCGGGCTCATCGGGAGGTGGCGGGGATGAGCGTCGTCCAGCTGGCGGAGAAGGTCGGCATGACGGCCAGCCGCGTGCGGGCTTTCGAGCGCGGCGATCGCCCGATCCCTATCCCGGAGCTGGAGACGATCCTCATTGCGCTGGGACACAAGCTGGACGAGTACATCGACAGCCAGGGGACGGTGGGCGAGTGGAATGCGAGCGAGCGCGCCTACGAAGCCTTGTTGGCCATGCCGACCGAGATCAGGGAGTTCATCGCCAGGCCGGATAACCAGCCCTTCCTACGGCTAGCACGGCGGCTGAGTGACCTCCCCGCCGAGCGGCTACGCGACGTGGCCGAACTCCTGCTCGACATCACGGTGTGACGCCGAACACAGACGCAGGTTCAACCGAGCGAGAGTCGCTGGAAGCCTTCCGGGCGGGCCGCTTCGAAGAGGCCGCTGCCGGATACGAGGCCGCGCGCCGCGCTTATGAGGCCGCCGGCGAGCCTATCAAGCAGGCTGAGATGGCCAATAATCAGTCTGTGGCCTGGTTGCAGGCCGGTCGTCCGCAAGCAGCGCTGGCAGCCGTCCAGGGAACCCCGGATACACTCGCCGCACTGGGCGATGAGCCCCGGGCAGCCCAGGCCTACGGCAATCTGGCCGCCGCCTTCGAGGCCTGCGGTGACCTCGCCCGGGCCGAACCGGCTTACCGAGAGGCCGCCGATCGCTTCGAGAGGCTGGGAGACGCGGAGAACCGTACCCTCACGTTGAAAGCCCTGTCCCAGCTCCAGATGCGGCGCGGCCGCCCGATGGAGGCGCTGGGGAGCATGCAAGCCGGACTAGGCGGAGCCTCCCGCTTGAGCATCCGCCAGCGATTCTTGCGCTGGTTGCTGACGTTGCCCGGCAAGCTCCTCGGGGGCTGACGGGCGATCGCCCTCGGGCCACGAAGGTTCACCCATGCCCAGCTCAGGATGGACCATTCGCGAAGCCGGACGGCAGGATCGCGACCTCGTCGACGAATTCCTCGGCGGCGCTCGCTGGACCCACCAGCATCTCGATTGGCTCGGGCCTCTCGACCTGCTTGGCGCCTCGCCCTTCCTTATCGCATCCCAGAATGGATCGCCCGTGGCGTGCCTGGCATGCCCGCCCGACCCGCCCGAGGTCTCCTGGCTTCGGCTCTTTGCCGTCCGGTCGGACGCATCCCCGGCCAGGTTGTGGGAGGAAATGTGGCCTCAAGCCGCCCTCGAGGCGACGGCGGCCGGCGCTCGACGCGCGGCCGCGATGCCAACCGCCGATTGGGTGGCACCGTTGCTCACGCGACAGGGATTCGCCCCCACGGACGCTGTCATGTTTCTGGAATGGCGCGCGGGCCGAACGCCGGATGCACCCAAAATCACGGCCATCCGCCCGATTCAACCTCACGACCTGCCGGCCATACTGGAGGTCGACAACCGGTCGTTCTCGCTCCTATGGAGATACTCTCGCCCCGTCCTCCAGGAAGCGCTCAACCAATCTGCCTTCGGGACGTTGATCGAGCGCGATGGATCGGTCGTCGGGTACCAGATCAGCACGGCCTCGGCCTTCGGCGCACATCTGGCCAGGCTGGCCGTGCTGCCGGAAGTCCAGCGGCAGGGACTGGGGACGAGCCTGGTCATCGATCTGCTCCAGCAGCTGACGGCCCGCGGTTACGACCGCGTCTCGGTCAACACACAATTAGGCAACGATAAGAGCCTTAGGTTGTATCGTCGTCTGGGCTTCCGCGAGACTGGACAACGCTACCCAGTGTATGAGAAGCGTCTCGATGGCTGAGGGCGGCGCATCGACCATGACGAGGCGGATTCCTTGAGCCCTGAGCGATTCCGGCTCGTCTCCGCCGTCCACCTGTTCCTTTTCGACCAGGGGCGCGTGCTGCTGCTGCGCCGATTTCAGACTGGCTACGAGGACGGCAAGTACGGGGTCGTCGCCGGCCATCTGGAAGGAGGCGAAACCGTGCAGCAGGCGGCGTCCCGTGAAGCGCAAGAGGAAATCGGGATCCGGCTCTCCCCGCGGGAAGTCGAAGTCGTGGGTGTCATGCATCGGCGCTCGACCGATGAGAGGGTCGACTGGTTCGTGCGGCCATCGCGGTGGGAGGGGACGCCTCAGAACCTCGAGCCGGACAAGTGCGATGAGCTGCGATGGGCGGATCCGGAGCACTTGCCCGAGAACGTGATCCCATACGTCCGGCGGGCGCTAGAGAATGCACGGCTGGGTCGCTGGTTCGACAGCTACGGGTGGTGAGCCGTCCGCAGGCCTGACCCGTGGCCACCCCATGGAAGCAGGGTCACCAGACGCGGCCGACGGTTCCCCAGGGCCGGGGCGGACGTGGTCCCCGCGGTTTGCGTGTGGACAAACGCCGATGGCTATGGGAGAATCCCTCCCAGCACGATCCTGCGTGGAGGCGACATGAGCAAACGGA
>JBGOYQ010000018.1:0-10093 GCA_041479735.1 Anaerolineae bacterium
ATATCGTGGAGCAATCCGGCCGTGAAGGCGAGCCATAGGAGGGCAGTCTTCCTGTCGCGGCGAATCCATTGCCAGAGGATCCACGGCAGTAGCACCAGGGCTACCTGAGGCTTGAGCGTGACCAAGGCTCCGGCGAACGCACCGGTGACGCCTCCGCCCAGGAGAAAGGTTCCCAGCCACAAGAAGACCAGATCCATTTGACCAGTCAGCAGCACAAAGACGGTAGGCGTATATACCGCCCAGGCCAGGCCTTGTCGCCCGAGCCCAAGGCGACGCATGGCATGAATCAGCAAGCCCACGTTCGCCCCGGCCCAGACAGGAAAGGCTAGCCCAAAGGGCAGCCATGCGAGCAGCGCGAATAGCAACGTGGTCGCCGGGGGATAGAGCGATTCCGGGACGGCGTAAGGATTCACCCCGGCGAGAACCGCTCGGCCTATCTGCCAATACACGAAGAAGTCCTTACCCAGCATTGGCTAGCCCCATCGCCGACTCGTCACCGGCCGCAAGGTCTGCGGACCGAGCCGCGCCGAACAGCCGCCAGCCAGCCTTGCCATGGCGGCAGCCCCTATCTGCACTACCCGTCGTCACCGTGGCAGGTATCTTCCCGTCCACTCCATGGATTGGCGATACTCGTCCCCGAATTGACCGACCAACATCTGCTCTTCCTTGGGCACCCGGAGGCCCTCGCCAATGATCACGGCGATGGCCAGGAAGGCGAAGATCCAGTGCACGGGGACCAAAGCAAAGCTCATCCCGATGCCGCACAGGCCGGTGTACAACGAGTGCGCACGCGTTAATACGGGCCGGTTGTCACCACCCGGTGGCCCTCACGCATCTGCAGCTGCGAAGACCAGATCCGACCGAGCTCTGCCTGTGACCAAGGTAGGAGGCCCAGGCTGATGAGACCGACGGCCAGTCCCATCCAACGCACCCAATCCAGTAAGGGTACGAGAAGCGCTTGGACCCAGGGTGGGTTGAGCGCGTAGGCGATCAATAGGAATATCATCACGAAGAACAAGACCACACGCGTCAGGAACAATCCGATGCCCTCTCGCTGAATCGCCGCCTTGTCGGGCAAGTTTCGCTCGCCTGCCTGACGGATGCGGACCCCAAAGAAAACACGGACGAGGAGGAGCAAGCCGAACAGGCACCAGAAGGCGCCTCGAAAAATCCCGTCCGAGTTCACCTGGTCCTCCCCTTTGGTTCGTGCGCACGGGCACTCACCATGCCGCTCGGCCGGGCCGAGCGTCGAGTCGGGCCGACCTCAGGGTCTACGACCATCGCCGCGCACGTGACATTCGCCCCTGGGCTACGGCGACCTTCTCCCGCTATTCTCGCGCCGGTCGGACCCGGCCGCCTGAGCGCGTCCGTCGACCGACCCGCGCACCCTGTCGAACTACCACTCAGCCGACGTATTGGCGGGAAGCGGTGAGTCCTGCCCTATGGGGGCAAGGCTCGTGGTCGCGCGCAGGCTCCGACGGCGAGAACAGCACGCCGTGCGTGAAGACACCCTGCTTGATTATGTCCTTCGGGGTCTTACTGACTGCCGTGCGTAGCCGTGAGACAGTCAACGTATCAGCCAGGTCGCGGCCGGCCCCGCAGCCCTGATGAAGTCAAGCATTCGGTCCTTTGCGGCCGAGCATACCCAGGATCAGCAAAAGTTCGCCTCGGTGGTGGATCTCATGTTCCACCAAGAGATCGATCATTCCGTACAGAGGCTGGCTGGCTCCCCACGGGGTGACGACCACGCGCTCCTAGTCCGACTCCGTCAGCGGCTCCAGATAGTCGACCGTTGGCCGATGAACGGAGCGTAGGAGCTCTTGGATGGACATGAGCGTACTGTCGTCTTCGTGAGAATACTCGGGCGGGAACTCCTTCAGCACGCGTATCATCCCGCAAATGAATTCGCCGAGTTCCTCTTGCGCGACATGTAGCAGGAGGGCGCGGACTGTCCAGGATCCTTCGAAAGGGGAATAGTCGAGATCGCTCTCCGTCAGCTTGTCGGTCGTCCGCTCGAGGCCCTCCCGGACCCTGGCCCAGTGAGCAACCCTCGTCTGAGCCTTCAAGGGCGTGGTCCTCCTGAGGAGTGTAGTCTCCTCCTCCTGTCCGTATCATCCTCGTCGGGCGTCTGCGGAACACCCACGCGCAGTCGTTGCTCATCGTCCACGCAAGGGCAAGACGCAAGCCGCGATCGCCAGCAGCACGGCGATAGTACCCAAGACCCGGAAGTGCAGGATCCCCAGGCCGAGCACCCCCATGAGCATGAACTAGATGCCGGTCAAGACGATCCCGATGTTCTTGGGTGGCTTCCTCTTCGATCACACCTCTCTCGATGCGAGGGTGGAGTCGCACGGCGTGCCCCGGCCGACGGGCCGGCGACCGCCGCCAGCGGTCAATGCAGCCGGACGCGCGGCGCTGGCTGGTCGCGTAGTCGGACACCGGTCTTCTTGCTCGCCTCGGGTTCGGGCGCGCGTCTGGCCTGGACTGCCTGGAGCCCACGCCCGATCAGCCCCGGAGCGACAAGCAACGCCAGCATCGCCGCCAGAAGCCCGAGGAACATCCCCCAGGGCGCCGCCTGGCTGCCTCAGGGACGAGCCCCGCCAGAGTTGTACCGCCCCGGCCCCCATCGCAGTCCCAGACACCCCGGCCAGGTCGACCGTTAGGGAGCGGTTGACACTATCGCGCAGGGGCTCGGCCGATGTTTAGGTTAAGGAGTACTCACTCGACAACGTCCTCCCATACCGCTCGTAGATCGATTTCAGCGCGTCGGGTGCGCTGGCGTACGCGTACGCCCCACCGGCACCATCGGCCAGCGAGCGCAGCGCGCCCTCACCCAGGCCTTCGAGGCCTTTGCCAGCCTGGTTTGGATCGCCCAGGCCGATGAGGGAAATCGTCAACCCTCCTGGGCCGATGGGCTGAATGACCTCCCGAGCCGTGCGTTGGCTGCGGTTATCCATCCCGTCGGTCAGCACGATGATGGCCTTGCGCCCCTGGCCTGGTTCAAGCTCGCCGACTGCTAGGTACAACGCATCGTACATGGTCGTGTCGCCGGCCGCTTTCAAGGCGTCGATGGCGTTGGTCAACGCGGTGTGATCTTGCGTGATCGGCTGGACCGAATGGACCTCGGTGTTGAACCCCAGCACGCCCGCCTTGTCGTTCGGTTGCATCTGGCCTAGGTAGGCCTTGGCGGCGGACTTGGCGCCGCCCAGCTTGCCGGCCTTGGCCATGCTGCCCGACACGTCGATCACCAACAGGGTCGTCAGCGGCTGGCCCTGCCCGATCGCATCGACGGCCGATGCCGTGACCGGCTTGCCGTTCTCCTTCAGCCGGATGCTCGCCGGATCGACCGGCAACGGCTCCCGGTGGCGTCAGTCACCGACACGTAGATCGTCACCTTCGGGAAGCGAGACGTGTCGACCTGCGTGATGCGCACATTTGAGCCCGCCTGCTGGACCGGCGCGAACGCCAGGCCCAGGAGGGCCCACGCAGACAGCAGCCACAACAGTGGTCGGCAGCGAATCGAACGCATATCGTCACCTCCTCTCGTGATACACCAGCTCGGTGTTGCCCAGGCGTATGTTCTGCCGATCGCTCAGCTGGGCGAGGCCGACCTTGCGGTTGTTGATAGAAGTGCCGCCGGAACTCATGTCCTTGATCATGAAGTGCGTCCCTTCGCCCAGTAGGATGGCGTGCTGGGGCGCGACATCCGGATCCGGCAGGACGATATCGGCCGTGAGGGCGTCGCTACCGATGATCGCATGCGGGCCGTGCGCACTCATGAACTTGTCGAGGATGAACTCGGTGCCTTTGAGCTTGCCGCTCCCGATTTCCAGCCAGGCGCGCGACAGCAGCGCGACGATCAGCGCGATCAACGCGCCGACGGCCCGGTCCTGACTCGGCTCGGGCGGCAAATTCCAGCCGGACCTTGACGCATCGACGCGCATCGATGTATACTGGCGGCATGGACGCTGGGGATATAGCCTTTGCCAAGGCGCTGGCCGACGACACCCGACAAGGGATCATGCGGCTGCTGTGCTGCGAGTGGCTCAGCGTCAACGATGTGGTCGGTCGACTGGGGGCCCGGGTCAATCAGCCGACGGTCAGCCACCACTTGAAGGTCCTGGAGCAGGCCGGACTCGTCCGGGTGCGAACCGAGGGGCGTTTTCACTTCTACACGCTCAACCAGGAGAAGGTAACGGTCTGCTGCGGTTCGCTCATGCAGGCCTTCGCGCCCGACTTCGCCAGTCAGACACACGAAGTGCGTGGCGCGAAGTAGCGCGGACGCCGCTTTTCTTTGCCGCCAAACATCGATATCTATCAATACAACAGGAGGGTATATGGATCTGCAGGCCGAGGAGATTCGCGCCGCCGTACGGAGACACTACGCGGGCTTGGCTCAAGGGTCGGAGCAGGGTTGTGGCTGCTCATCAGACGGATGCTGCTCGGGCTCGGGCGCTTCGTCCGTGTTGTACGACCCCGGCGTCTTGACAGATATCCCGGCGGAAGCCAGTGGCCTGTCGTTGGGTTGCGGTGACCCGGTAACGCTGGCTGAGATCCAGCCGGGTGAGGTCGTCCTGGACCTGGGCAGCGGCGCCGGCCTCGATTGCTTCCTGGCCGCCCGTCACGTGGGTGACGGCGGTCGGGTCATCGGCGTCGACATGACCCCGGAGATGATCGAGCGCGCCCGCGCCAATCAAGCCCGGCTGGGGATGACCAACGTCGAGTTCCGTCGCGGCCAGCTCGAATCCCTGCCCGTGGAAGACGAGAGCGTCGATCTGGTGATCTCCAACTGCGTGATCAATCTCGTTCCCAGCAAGGAGGCCGCCCTGCAGGAGGCGTTCCGAGTCCTCCGGCCCGGTGGGCGACTCTCGGTGAGTGACATCGTCACCCGGGGCCAGTTCCCCGAGGCGCTTCGCCGGGACGCGGAACTGTGGTCGGAATGCGTGACCGGCGCCATCGAGCTGGACGAGTTCCTGGGGCTGCTGAAGCGCGTCGGATTCGTCGACGCCCAGGCGCCGGCAACCGTCTCTGCCACAGCAATGCTGGATTTACCCGAAGGACTCCCGGAGGTGCTGAGCGCGCGAATCACGGCGCGCAAGCCGGGCTGAGCCTGTCGTTTCCGCCGATCCTACCCGGGCGGTGATGAGCGATTCTGATCTGACCCGAAGCAAACTCGCGTGGCCGGGACATCCTCCCGCCCACGCGAGTGCTCGCATCGACGGTCGCCTCGCTCATGGAGATCGATCCCCGCCGGCCTATCCGCCCCAGCTCACGCCGCAGATGCCCGTCGATCTCGCCGAGTATTGAGAATTGGGGGACAGTGGGGCTAGCGCTCGTTGCGCAGGCTGTCTGACCGGCCGCGGCTTCCGACCAACCTCCAACCCAGCGGCAGCGACAACGCCGCCAGACCGATCTTCAGCGCATCCCCGACCAGGAACGGCAGCAACCCGGCGGCCACCGCCTGGCCTAAGCCGACGAAATGGGACAACCAGGCGACTCCCAAGAGGTAGATCGGGATCATCCCCAGGACCATCGCCACGATCGTCGTCCCGGTGTGGCGATCCCAGCTGTGCTCGCTCAGCCAACCGACGACGGCGGTTGCGACCACGAAGCCCGCGAGGTAACCTGCCGTGGGACCGGCAAAGCGTGCCAGCCCGGCCGCGCCTCCGGCAAAGACCGGAAGTCCAACCGCCCCCAGACCGAGATAAGACAGCATACTGACGATTCCGCGCCGGCTGCCCAGCAGCGCTCCCACCAGCATGACGCCGAAGGTCTGCCCGGTGATCGGGACGGGCTTCAAGGGCAGCTCGAGCCGCGAGCACAGCACCATCAGAACGGCCCCGCCGATCACGAGGGCGGCATCTCGCCACAACCCTGCTCCGGGCCAGGCGTAGTCCATGATGACTGCCCGGCGCGTGCTCGTGTGATCCATCGTCTACCTCCCGAAATCGAACTCTGGATTGCCGGCCCCGGCTGTCTCCCCGGGCTGCGCGTGGCTCATCCCAGAAACGGCCGAGGGGCGACGTAGGCGGCGATGACGATGAAGTGGCTCAGACAACCCAGGATGACGAAGATGTGCCAGACCTCATGGAAGCCGAATACGCCGGGAAAGAAATCGGGGCGCTTCGTCATGTAGATCACGGCGCCGACGGTGAAGAATAGCCCGCCCAGGAGCAGCCACACGAGCGCAGCCGCCGGCATTGCCTGAAACATCGGCTTTACGGCCAGCACGGACATCCAACCCATCAACAGGTAGATCCCGGCCGTGATCCATCGCGGCGCATTGAGGATGAACAGCTTCACGGCGATCCCGATCAGGGCCATCGACCAGACAGTGCCCAACAGGCCCCATCGCCACAAGCCGCTGAAGAAATGCAGGCACAGGGGCGTATACGTACCGGCAATCAGTAAGTAGATCGCCGAATGGTCGAGCGTCCGCAGGAATCGACCGATCTGAGGCTTGGCCTGGATCAGATGGTACGCAGCACTGGCGGCGAACATCAGGACCAGACTTGCGCCATAGACGGCAAGTGCCAGCTCCTTCCACGGATTGTCCCGCCCCAGGACCAACAATACGATCAGGCCGACGGCCGCTGCAGCCGCCCCGCCCAGGTGCATCAGTCCACTTACCGGCTCTCGCAGTCCGCGCGACATCGAACCCGTCCCCGTCCTGCCGATCAGTCCGCACCGCACCGCTCGCCGAAGCCCGGACTCATCCGTCCGGCGGACAATCGGCATATCCGGTGGCCGCCCGATCGGCCCCAGCAGTCCGTATGTTTCCGGTACAGCATGGGAAAGTGTACCGCGGCTTCGCGTGGCGCGGATCCGACCCACCAAGGTCCGAAGCCGCCGCATCGGCGCGAGCACCGGTCCAGTAGCCTGCGAAGAACGAGCGCGCCGGGCATGGAGGCGGCTTATATGCAATAGTTGGGGTGGCGCACCAACCATCACATACATCAATCGACCCCTATGCGAGGGCCTTTTTCAGTAGGACCCTAGGTCTTCGCCCCCAGAACCCCGGCGAGCCACCCGCGTACATGTTCGGCGACTTCCTGCCAGCCCGGCTGCGCGATGATCCAATGGCAACGGCCGTCGAACGCCCTGTAATCCGTTAGCGCTCGCGATCGTGCATAACAGCGGTAGTTCGCCCGGTTCATCACAGCCGGGACGATATGATCCTGGCGGCCGGCGATCATCAGCAACGGGGCGCGGTGGCTGTTCGTGAAGTCGACCCGCGCCGGGCTCTTGGGATCGAGGGCCGACAGCGCCGCCTGAAAGAAGATGCGCCCGGTCTCCGGGACCACATGCCGGTCGTAAGCCTGGCGTTGTTGGCTCGGAGTCATCGCGTTGACGAACGCATAGCGAAACTGGCCGAAGGACTGCCGGACCACCCGGCGCCAGCCCTGCCAGGTCAAGAGCACCCCGGCGTTTGAACGGATGACGGACGGCTGCAGCGGCAAGACCCCTCGAGGCGGCGCCGAGTCGATCGCCACCCCGGCCGCGCCTAAACCGCGGTCGAGCAACAGTTGAACGAACAGGCCGCCGAAGGAATGCCCGATGAGCACAGGCGCCGGATCCATCGCCCGGATGATCGAGGCGTAGTGATCTACGATCTCAGCGATACCCAGCCTGCCAAGTTCGTCCGAGGGATGGGCCCGCAACGCCTCGATCGGCCGATCCCTGCCCGGCCAAGCCGGCGCCACGCAACGGTACCCTTGGCCTTCGAAGAATCCCCGGAAGTCGTCCCAGCACGCGGGCGTCACCCAGGCACCATGCAGGAACACGATCGTGTTCGCCACGCGCTCCCTTTCGGGCATCGGGGGCCATGCCTCGCCCACGCTGCTCCATCTGAAGTCGAAAACCGGTCTAACCGCCCGCCCCAAGCGAGGCGTGGCAGCGCTGGCAGACGGCGTCGGTCGTCGCCTGCTGAAGGTAACCGGCATCGACGATGCCGCCCGTCACGTGTGACTGGTGGCAATCGACGCAGCTGGCCGCATCGCTGGGCGAGCGCGCCTGCCAGGTCGCCAGGAAGACGTGGAAGTGATTGTTGAAATCCTGTCGGTTGGGAACGTTGGCATGGCACTTGAGGCAGTGGTCATCCCCGATGGCGACCGTCGTGGTCGCCGGGCTGCGGTAATGCCCGTTCAGATAATGCACCAGATCGGGCAGAGCGACGCTCGTCATTGCGCTGACTCGGCCGATCGAACCATCACCGCTGTGGCAATCGATGCAGGTGACGGCCTTGGTTGTGTGGAAAGTGGCCAAGTCGACCGGCGCGGCGAGCGAACGCTCGAAGTACAGAGTTTCCGGCTGCGTGTGACAGGAAGCGCAGAATCCATCGTTGTTCTCGAGATGGGCGCCGTAGGCCAGGCCACCGCCTGCGAGCGAGATCACGAGCACGGTGAAGACGCCGGCCACGATCTTCCAGCGCGTACGACCGGGGCGCGCCTTGCGCCTGTCCCGCCTGTGCACATGGACCTCCGTTTCCTACTGCCAGTTGACACGAGTGCCAAACCCCACCGGGCTGGGCGTGCGAGGATTATCGCATTGCCTTTACGCGATGTCCATGAGTAGCTGGTGAGTATGCGGCTCGGCCTCGTGTCCCACAGGCCGGGTTCCCTCCGGCCGCGGCCGCGGCCGCGTCACCTCGCCCTGCGGAGTCCGGCGGCCTGGCTGTAGGTAGGCGGCGATCGCAGTACAGGGAGCCGTTGCAGAAAACGAAGGGATCCGATCGCGATGGATCGTGGAGGCTGCGTCTGGAGTATGTGCGGGCAGCGGATATGAACTGATCGGGGCGAGGTCTCAGCGGCAGGGTCGGAGGATGGGCAACGACCCTCCAGCGATCAACGTTCGGCCGGACCTAGGGCTTTCGGGCCGCCAGGATGTAGAACATTCCGCCCCAGAACCAGCTCAGGCTCACGTTCTGGGCCGGAACCGGCATCAGGTTGATCGGGGGAGGTAGCAGCAATTCGTGCCGCAGGCGGGTCATCAGGCGATCGCGGAGCGGAGGATGGCGCCGATGTCCCAACGACTTATCACTGATCACGATCTCCCCGCCGCAACGCGTCACGCGCACGATCTCCTGCAAAGCCCCCGGCCGATCTTGGAAGCCGTTAAGTCCGCCAAACAACAAGACGGCATCGAACGTGGCGGAGGCGAGCGGCAGCCAGGCGGCATCGGCCTGGACTAGGCCGGCGCTCAAACCTAACCGCCGCGTCTTCCGGCGGCATTCCTTCAACATCGGCCTAGAGAGATCGACGCCCAGCAGGCGGCCCTGGCTCCCCACCTGAAATGAAATCAAGGGCAGGTCTCGGCCTGTGCCTACGGCGACGACGAGGACCGATTGTCCGGGTTGAAGTTGGAGCAAGGACACCAGGCGGGCACGTTCGGCACGCTCGTCGACGCGGTCCAGCCAGGACGAGACGCGCATCATCCCATCATACCAAGCGGCGGTGCGGTCGTAATACCCCGAGGCTGCCGACGGTCTGGTCACCGAAGTACCTGTTCGGATGAGGACGCCGCCGAGTTCTCTCGGTCACCGAGCCACCGCCCTCTGACAGGGGATTGGGGACGAGGCCTCCATCCATTAGGACTTATTCTATCCCTATTTCCGGTCGCAAGGATCCATGGCAGCATCGCCGCTGGAGTCCATGCGTGAGGACAAGGCAATCTAACTTAGGTCGGCTTCGACCACGTACGTGGCCGACATGAGATATCGGAATCCAGATCCGTCCGACCTCTTCAACCTATCGAGGGCAGAGGCTGGAAGGGGAGTTGGCAGCCCGCGACGGCCAATGGTGGCACGAACTTGCGGCTGCCTGGTCTGGAAGTGCCGGCCAGGCCTCTGGTCGAGGTCGATGCCTCGGATGATGGTTGGTAGGCCGCCGCACCTTGCGTGCCCGATCGTCTTGACAGACCATGTCCGGGCTCGTCGACAGATCTCGGGAGACGCGGAGGCGCGCGGCGCTATCTAGCCCGACCGCTTCGTCTTCTTGGCCTTGGGTGGCAAGTGGCGGGCGTAGCCGACCGCCTCCTCGACCCACTTCTTGAGTTCAGCCTTCTTGGCGAGGACGGCGGCGGGCAAGATCACGTA
>JBGOYQ010000019.1:0-9990 GCA_041479735.1 Anaerolineae bacterium
ACCACGGCTCCGTTCACGAACAACAACCGCACCAGTAGCGGCGACCGTCCGACCCACCTTCCCAAGCGACTCACCCACCTACCTCCGATCGCCGAAACACCCCGGCCTTCAGGCCATAGTATAGTCTGGACAGAGGCCGGCAGCCTGCACCGCTCCGAGATTTACCTTCACGAGGGTCGGCAGGACGCGGGCCAATCGCGACTAGCGAGGCGGACCGCGAGGGACGGTCTCGCGGCCTGCCATCGGTCCGCGCGGGTTGCGGACGTTACCATAACTGCGAGCGTGAGGGGATGGCCCCCCCCGACCGCAGGCGCTCGCTTCCCGAAGGTGGTCGGCCGCAAGCATCGGTCCTATAATTCCATCAGTGCGTGATCGCGCCTTCGGAACTGGAACGGTGTGGTTTGCCCAACGTCTCGATCGTCACCGACAGCTGTGCCAGCATCCCTGAGCCGCTCCTTCAAGCCCTCCGAATCCGCTGGGTCGCCTACTACATCCATCGCGGCCAGGAGATCCTGCGCGACCTGGTCACGATCCAGCGCGAGGAGTTCTTCCGCTGGCTCCCGACGGCGCGCGAGCTGCCGACGACGGCCAGTCCGGGCCCCGGGGATTACCTGAAGGTCTACGAGCAGCTGGCGCGTGACGAGGGTGCCAAGGAAATCGTCAGCATTCACATGACCTCGAAAGGCAGCGGCGCCTATCAGGCCGCGCGGGCGGCGCAATCGATCGCGCAGGAGAGCCTTCCGGGGACGCGCATCGAGGTCGTCGACACGTTGAACGTCGCCATGGCGCATGGATGGATCGCCATCGAGGCGGCCCGCGCCGCCCTGGCGGGCAAGTCTCTCGGGGATATCCTCACGCTGGTCAAGAATCTGATCCCGCGCGCGCGCATGATCCAGACGGCCGACACGCTCAAGTACCTGTACATGGGCGGGCGCATCGGCGCTGCCAAACGCCTGGTCGGCTCGATGCTCAACATCAAGCCGCTGATCGGCATGGAAGACGGCGTAATCGTCGCTCTGGGAGTCGAGCGCAGCCGGCAGCGGGCCTATCAGGCGATCGTCGATCGGGTCGAGAGCGCGGTCGGCACTCGCGGCAAGGTGAAGATCGCTTATGTGCACGCTGCCGCCCGCCATGAAGCCGAGAAGCTCAAGGCGATGGTCGAGTCGCGCCTCACCTGTGTCGAATCCCTGATTGCCGAGCTCAGCCCGGCGCTGGGAGTCCATAGCGGCCCGGGCACGGTCGGTGTGTGCTTCTATCCTGTTCAAGATTGACACAGCCCACACCCTCCCAGGACCCGTTTCCCACCCGGAATTGTGGTAAGAATCGGATACGATAATAGGGCGATTCAGCCAGGGTGAGGCCCTTTTTTTGTCTATGGAAGCGACACAGCACCGATTTCCCAGGCTAGACCTATCCACGGGTCGGCCATCGCCTGAACGAGCCGGCCGACGGTTCACCCACGGCGTCGTCCTGAGCAGCCTGGCGGCGCTTGCGGGTGTCGTGGTCGCGTTGCTTCCGATCGCCGTCCTCGCCTACTTCCAGTCTTCGTCGATCGTCGCGCCAGGCGTCCGAGTCGGGAACCTGCTAGTCGAACGGATGACTAGGCAACAACTCGCCACCGGGCTGGACGAGCAGTGGAATGGAGCACTGCGGCTGGCCGCGGTCGACTCGGCGGACACATCACGCACCTGGACATTGACCCCTGGGGAACTCGGGCTGCGAGTCGACGCGGCCGCCACTGCCTCGGAGGCGATGCAGGTCGGCCGCGAGCCGGGTTTGCTGGACAGCACCCGCCAGCTCTTCGGCGCGGCGCGCGACGGCTGGACCGTCACACCGGTCGTGCGGTTCGACGAGGCGGCGGCACGCCAGGGTCTCGAGCGACTAAGGCCGCTCATTGAGCTCCCTGCGCACGACGCAGGCCTCGAGCTGCAAGACGGCCATGTTCGCGTCCTGCCCGCATCGGACGGCAAGTCGCTGGACGTCGACGCGACGATTGCCTTCCTCGCAGCCGACCCGCAAGCCGTGCTGCTGACGTACGGTTTCATCCCCCTGATTACATCCCCCCAGCCGCCCCGCATCCAGGATGCGTCGGCCGCCGCCACGAAGGCGGAGGGCCTGGTCGACTCGGGCGTGGCGATCGAAGTCTATGACCCCGTCACGGACGAGCACATACGCTGGGCGCCCGAGCCGCGCCTTATCGCCAGTTGGCTGAATGTTGGATCGTCCGGTAGTGAGCTGACCGTCGCCGTGGATGAGGCCCGCCTGGGGAAATACCTCGAGGAGCAGAACGCATCTCTGGGAGCCCGGCGCGGGTTCGATTTGGCCCAGGCTGAACGCGCGGCGCAGGCCGGCCTGGCGCGGCGGCCGGCGGACATCCTGCGCGTGCGTTACGAACCCACGCAGCATATCGCCGCCGCCGGCGAGACTTTGCAGACGATCGGCTGGCAAGTGGGCTTTCCGTTGTGGAAGATGGACGAGTACAACCCGAACGTCACCCACGGCCTGCTGGCGCCGGGTCAGGTCATTGTGATGCCGCCCAAGGACGCCATGCTGGCCCTGCCGGTCATCCCCGGCAAGCGTATCGTCATCAGCATCAGCCAACAGCACCTGTGGGCCTATCAGGACGGCGCGCTGTGGAGCGACCACGTGATCAGCACCGGCATCGCTTCCTCCCCGACGATGGCCGGCCTGTTCCAGGTCGAATCACATTTCCTGAACGCCTACGCCTCCCGCTGGGATCTGTGGATGCCCCACTTCCTCGGGATCTACGACGCCCTGCCCGGCTTTACCAATGGCATCCACGGCCTGCCGTTGCTCTCGAATGGAGTGCGCCTGTGGGGCAACGTCTTAGGGCGACCAGCATCCTTCGGTTGCATCATCCTCGACCTGGAAGCCGCCGAGAAGATCTACACCTGGGCAGACGATGGCGTCGTGGTCGAGATCCGGCGCTAACCCCCGACAGGCTTCCCCGCCTGCAACAGTTGGGACTCCTTAAGCCGCGTTGACAGGATTAAGCCCACGACCATCAGCACCACCAGGCCGAGCAGTGGAACGGTCATCGATCCCGTCGCGGCGGACTTCAAGCCGTCCATGGCGAAGATGAAGGCGATCCCCGAGAGCTGACCGATCTGCAGCAACAGCCCGTTGGTCGTGCCTTCGGGGGCCGGGTAGGTCACCTCGGCGCCGTACTGGAATCCGATCGGGGCCGTGCTCAGCAGGAAGAACCCTAGGCAGAAGGCCGACGCCAACAACAGCGGGTACGTCGTGGCGAAGGTAATCCCGATCAGACCCGGCGTCGCCCCGAGCAACGCGATCACGATGAACGGGACGCGCCGCCGATAGCGATCCGACAGCCCCGGCAGGATGAGCGCCCCTACGATGCCTCCGAACACCATCAACCCGCCGGTCACACCCGCCTGGGTGATGTCGAACCCCCGCGGCCGCAAGATGTCCTCGATCCAGGTCGTAACGGCATTGAAGACGCCCAGTCCGATGAAGAAGATCACCATGAGCAAGATGAACCCGCGGTTGCGCAGCGCGTCGCGCAGCCCGTCGAACACGAGCGAGCGGTCGTCCTGTCCCGGCGGGCATGGCGGCGTGGGCGGGTTTTCGCGAGCCAGCACCAGGAACACCAGCGCGGCCACCACCCCGGCGAGGCCGTAGGCCATGAGCATGCTCGGGATCGATGTGCGCAACGTGAGGTACGGCGTCAACACCAGGCCGAGGACGATACCGGTGAAGATGGCCAGCGAACCCAGGCCGGAAGCGGTTGCTCGCTCGCGTAGTGGGAACCAGCGCGCGGCGACTTTGGTGACGGCATTCAGGATGAATGGCTGGCCGACTGCCAGGCCGATCTGCGCCACGAAGACCCAAGTGAAGCTGGAGGCCATCAGGCCGCGCATCAGCCCGAAGACGCCGGTGAGCACGGCGCCGATCCCGACGGCGATCCGGAAGCCCCACGTGTCGATCGCCCAGGAGGCTGGGATCGAGACAATCAGGTAGACGATCATGAAGATCATCGACAGCAAGCCGATGCTGAGATCGGAGACACCGTAATACGACGCCGCGCTGCTGGTTATGGGTGCGAACGTGATCCACATCAGCTGGTTGAGCGCCACGATGGCCATGAACCCGAGCAAGATGGCCCAACGGTATCCGTACACCTTGAACGACGCCTGCTCCACGGTTGCCTCCTCACCTGGCGCGGCCAGCCGCGCCTGTCGCGGACGATCCGGTCCCGGTGCTCCCTACTTGCGCCGGGTGAGTATACAGCCGGCATGCGCGCGTGCGCTACAACGAAAGGTACGCCGAGGCACCCCCCGACTCCGCTTCGACGCCAGCTGCCGAAATGCGATTGCTTTAGTAGAATATCCGCACACGGCGCCGAGCTGACCCGTCAGGGGTCCCTCGCGGCTGGCCCACGACGAACAGCTCGGTCCACGTAAGTGCGGGTTACGATGATGTGTGAGCGGACCGGCCGGCCGTGCAGGGATCAACGAACGCGCCAGGCGGGTTTGATCCAATTCGAAGCTCGTAGACGATCGAGGTGTTGTAGGACTCACGCGATGACCATGCCGGTGCTTGCTCGGCGTCGCACAAGGTCGCCGCGAGGGCTCGGCAGCTGACTTATCTGATGCGGGTCAAGCGTTGGGACAGGTTTCAGGGATATAATCACCATGATCAAGCGCCCGTAGCTCAATGGATAGAGCTCCTGCCTTCGAAGCAGTAGGTTGTGGGTTCGAATCCCGCCGGGCGCACCTCTCGAATCGTTGAGGGGAGCCTGCCAGCGGCAGGCTTTCTGGTTCCTCGATGACCTGATTCGGGGTCGGACGCCCGTGCAGGCTGGCATGCCCTCGTCACCGGCAGCCTGCGCTCTCGGAGAGCCTGATGTCGGAAGCCGATCGTCCTCAAGATTCCCGCACACGCTCCGGCGATTCCGGCACGCTGCGTGCGGCAGGCGAGATACTGGCCGGCGAGGGTCAGAAGAGCCGGCTGGCCCGGCTACTGCCGTTCATGGGTCCGGCGTTCATCGCCAGCGTCGCCTACATGGACCCGGGCAACTTCGCCGTGAACATCCAGGGCGGCTCCCGGTTTGGTTACCTGCTGCTGTGGGTCGTCCTGGCCAGCAACCTGGCTGCCATGCTGATCCAGACCCTGTCGGCCAAGCTGGGCATCGCCACCGGCTTGAACCTGGCCGAGCACTGTCGGGCCCATTTTCCCCCCTGGCTCGTCACCAGCATGTGGGTCCTCATGGAAATCGTGGCCATGGCCACGGACCTGGCGGAGTTCATCGGCGCGGCCCTCGGATTCAATCTGCTCTTCGGCATCCCTTTGTGGATCGCCGGCATCCTGAGCGCCATCGCCACCTTTCTCATCCTGAGCCTGGAGAACTACGGTTTCCGCCCTCTCGAGGCAGTCATTACCGCGCTGGTCGGGATCGTGGCCGTCAGCTACCTGATCGAGACCTTCCTCGACCGGCCCGATTGGGGACTGGTGTTGCACCACGCGGTCATCCCGCAGTTCGCCGGGCCGGAGAGCGTGCTGCTGGCGGCGGGGATCCTGGGCGCCACCGTCATGCCGCACGCCATCTTCCTGCACTCGTCATTGACCCAAGGCCGCATCGTCGTGCGCGAACCCGGGCAGCTTCGCCGCCTGTTCAACTACGAAGTCATCGACGTCTTGATCGCTATGGGACTAGCCGGGTTGATCAACATGGCCATGCTGGTCATGGCTGCCGCAACCTTTTACAACCAGGGGTTGCGCGACCTGGCCACGATCCAGGAGGCCCATCAGACCCTCCAGCCGCTCCTCGGGCGCGCCGCCAGCAGCGTCTTCGCGATCTCCTTGCTGGCAGCCGGGCTATCGTCCGCTTCGGTTGGGACGATGGCGGGCCAGGTGATCATGCAGGGCTTCATGCATCGCCAGATCCCGGCCTGGATCCGCCGCCTCGTCACGATGTTGCCTTCGTTGATCGTCATCATGCTCGGCCTGGACGCGACCCGAACGCTCGTGCTCAGCCAGGTAGTCCTGAGCTTCGGACTGCCGTTCGCCGTCGTCCCGCTGATCCTGTTCACACGCCGCGAGGATCTTATGGGCGTGCTCGTGAACCGCAGGAGTACTACGCTTGCCGTCAGCCTGGTCGCCGGTCTGATCGTTGCACTGAACATCTACCTGTTGGTACAGACATTCTCCGGGGGTTGAGGCCATGTTCGATCACATCCTCGTCCCGCTTGACGGATCTCGATTGGCCGAAGCTGCACTGCCCGCGGCGGTCTACTTGGCGGACAAGCTGGGATCTTCCATCACACTCATTCACATCATCGAACGCAACGCGCCCGAAGAGGTACACAGCGAGCGCCATCTGACCGAGGTCAACGAGGCCAAGCGCTACCTGCGTGATCTGGCGAAGCGGGCCTTGCCGCACGGGCAGCAGGTCCGCACCCACGTACATACGGCCGAAGTGACCGATGTCGCCCGCAGCCTTGTCGAGCACACGCAGGAGCTGGAGCCCGACCTGATCGTGATGTGCACGCATGGTCGCAGCGGCGCCCGCGACTGGCTGTTTGGCAGCATTGCCCAGCAGGTCGTCTCGATGGGTAAGATTCCCGTTCTCTTGGTGCGCCCGGCCCTCGAGCAGCCGCAACCCGCGTTCGGATTGCGGCAGATGCTCGTCCCGCTGGACGGGAAGCCGGTTCACTCGGAGTGCATCCCTATGGCGGCGGATCTGGCACGCCGCTGCGGCGCCACACTGCGTTTGGTGACCGTCGTGCCGACGTTGGAGACACTGGGAGGCACCCACGCCGCGGCCGGCAAGTTCCTGCCCGCCGCGACGCGGGCTTTGCTGGACTTGGACCAGACGAGCGCCGAGACCTACCTCGACGAGGTCGCCTCCAGCTTGCAGCCGGACATCGCGGTCAGCCGTGAAGTCACGCGCGGCGACCCCGCCCCCGGGATCGTCGCCGAGGCGGTGCGGCTGGGTGTTGACCTGATCGTGTTGGCCACACACGGGACCGTCGGCACGGAGGCGTTCTGGGCACGTAGCGTGCCACCCAAGGTCTCGGGCCACACGCGCATCCCGGTGCTTTTCGTGCCTGTCAGCGACCATTGAGAGCCCGGGGAAGAAGACGCGCGTCGCGGCTGATGAATTCGTAGCTGAGGAGGTTGGCACGCAGCGCCAACCTCCTCAGCTACGAACAGGCATTCGCCCGACGGCTGCGTTGGTCGCCTGATAGTCTTCCGTAGGGCCAGACTTGGTGCAGGCTCTAGGTCGTGGACCGGCGTCTTCTCGGATCTGGACTTGGAGTAACCGGGCTCGTCAGGTCATCTTCGTGGCTATGCGCAGTTCTGGGGGCTGCTGACTGCCGACTGAGAACTCAGTTCGAAGCTGACCTAGCCACGTACCTCTCGCCAGCCCCAGTCCCAGACATATTCGCGGTCCACACGGAAGAAGACTAGCATGTCGCCGACCGTCAGCCGACGTCGCATGAAGGGCGCGTGTTCGAAGGCGAAGCGGACCGCCTCCGGACGGATTGGAGGGCTCAACTCAGCGAAGGTGAGCGGCGCAGCGACCGCGCGCAGGATCTCCTTGAGCCTGGCGGCGGGCCGCAATTGCCCGTCCAGCTCCGATCGCACTTCCTGCCAGTCCTTAAGGACTGCAGCAACCCGCGCACGCTGCGCATGCCAGGCCTCCACCTTGACGCGGTAGTCGGCACAGCATTCCTCACCGGCGCGCCCGGTCGGATCCACCTGACGGAAGGCCTCCAGCACCTGCGCCCGTGCCAGGGCCTCCTCCGGGAACACCGACTCGAGCGGAAGGATCCGCGGGTCCAAGTCATCGAGCAGACAGCGATAAGCGACAAGGCCCAGGATCGAGGCCAACCCGACCTGCGAGCCGTGCATCGCTAGAGGCTCGCCCCGCTGCTCAGCCTGCAGGTCAAGCAGGTGCTACACTCAATGCTCGAAGCCCGACACCGGCGTCGTCGCGTGGGCCAACGACATGGACAGCCCGGCCAACGCGATCCACTTTGCCAGCGAACGCATGCCCTCCATCGATCGCGAGGCGATCTCCGGGGCCTCGGCCAGCAGGACCTGCTCCAACGATCCCATCAGCATGCGGGGCAGACGGCTGTAGGTGGGATCCATCCCCAGGCGATTGGCCAGCCGCCAATCCGGAAGGCTGACTAACGCCGCCAACAAGTCCCCGACTCCGGCGGCCGTCATGGGGTACGGCGGGTCGCGCAGGACCTGCAGGTCGCACACGACCGCATCCGGGTACCGCGACGGCAGCGTGCGTTTGACCCCGTGAACTCGCGTCGGCGCCATGTTGGAGGTATAGGCGCTGACGCTATTGGCGGTCGGTACCGCTACGTACGGTACAGTTGTCCCCGTTACCTGTTCGAACAGGTGGGCGGCGTGCTTGGCGATGTCCGTGATCGTGCCGGAACCAAGTGAGACGATCGCAGTCCCGGCACGGATCCTGTGGCGGACGGCGTCAGTGTGTTCCATGTCGGTGTGGGCCTGCCCGGCGGAGTCCGTAGCTGCGACGCAGGCCTCCACAGCCCACCCGCCGGCGCGCAGCATTTCAGCCACCTGCGCTTTCAGGTCGTCGGTACCGCGTCGCATCGGCGTCGGGTCGACGACCAGGAGCACAGGCCGGTCGGCCCTCGCTCCGACCTCGGTCAGGATAGACGGTAGGCGGGCGATGGCATCGGCCTCGAAGACCATCGACCGCAATCGGATAGGCTCCTCGCGAGGATATCCCGGCAGAGCCTCGATCGCGAGCCAGAAGGCTTCGCCGTCGGCCGGGTCATAAGCGAAGCTCACACCTGCCTCAATCCGGCTGGGTCTCGAGCCAGCGCGCCACGGCTCCCAGGTCTTCAAAGACGGCACTCGGCCGGAACGCTGAACCGGCCAGGTCCTCCCGGCGAGTCTCGCCGCTGAGGACCAGGATCGTGGCGATGCCGGCGGTCTGCCCGAGGGCGATGTCGGTGTACAGGCGATCGCCGATCATCGCGAGCGCCTCGACCGGCAGGCCGAGCTTGTGTGCAGCAGCGTCGACGATCATCCGGTTCGGTTTGCCGACCACCAGGTCGGGATCGCGGCCGGTAGCCGCCTTGACCATCGCCAGCATCGATCCGACATCGGGCATGGGGCCGCTCGGGGTCGGACAATTGAAGTCGGCATGGGTGGCGATGAAAGGCAGGCCGGCGCGCACCAGGTCGCACATGCGCCTGATCTTGTCGTACGTCAGCGTGGTGTCGAAACCCAGGACGAGCAGGTCGGGCGCGTCCGAATCCAACCGAATGCCGCGCGATTGAAACTCCTCGATCAGAGACGGGGTGCCGAGCAGGAAGACCCGCGCGCCAGGATGGGAATCCTTAATGTAAAGAGCGGTGGCCTCGCCCGAGGTGAAGACACTTGATTCCGACACCGGAAGGCCCAACCGGGTGATCTTGTCTGCGTACTCGCGCCCGTGCTTGGAGGAGTTGTTCGTCAGGAAAAGGTAGTCACGGCCGCGGCGCTCGAGGCAGCGAATGAAGCGGAGTGCGCCCTCCAGGAGCCGATCACCGAGGTAGAACGTGCCGTCCATGTCGAGCAGGTAGCACCGCACCCGGGCCAACCGGCTGAGGTCTTCGAGGGAACCGGGCTGGCCGCCCGTTGGACTGGCAAATGGCTCGGCCATCTAAGCCACCAGCCGATCGCGCAATTCGGCGTAGGCCTGAGCGCCGGTCCACCGTTCGCGGAACACGCGGCTGATCGCCTGGGTCATCACCTGCGGATCGCCATGCTCGAAGATGTTGCGCCCGACTGAGCAGCCGATCGCACCGGCATCCCGGGCTTGCTCCATACGGGCCAGCAACTCATCGTCCCCAATCAGTCCCCCCCCGGCCAGGACGACCGGCCGGTCGCAAGCCCGAATGATGTCGGCGAACCACTCCTGGTCGCCACTCCAATTGACCTTGACGATGTCGGCGCCCAGCTCGGCGCACA
>JBGOYQ010000020.1:0-9876 GCA_041479735.1 Anaerolineae bacterium
GGGCGGTTGTTGACGGTCACGTTCGTCGGCGAGTTGCGGACGAGCTTGCCATAGGCCAGATAGCCGCGCGACAGCAGTCTACTCGCCCTGAGACCCTTGTTCAGCCCGAATAGGATCAAGACCAATCCGATGAGAGGGAAAATGGCAGCGAACACGCCGCCCACCCCAAACAGGCTGCGGCGGGTGCCCGGGATGCGCGAAACCGATGGGTCGCGGCGCAGGTACTCTACCGTGACGTTCTCTCCGCCCCTCCACGCCCCTCCGGTTACATACGCCTTCCCCTGTATGGGGCTGCCGTCGCGGGCGACGAAGCGGTAGACGAGCACATAGACGGGGGTATCGTTCTCCGATGCGTTCGTCGGCTCCACGCGCTGAACGGTTCCGGTCGCCGTCTGCCTCTCGCCGAGGAAGGCCAGGCTCCCGACCAGGTCGGAATTCCAGGTGAAGATCCAGAAGAAGATCAGGCCGAAACCGAAGAGGAGCCACCCGAGTTGACTGATCGAGCCGCCGAACATCACACCCAGGTACGCCTCGATCGGCACGTGCCGAGGCGGCAGACAAGTCGCCGGGTCGATCCGGGCATCGGGCACATCGATCGCCATAATAGTCACCCCCGCCCCCTGAGCACGAGCGACTCATCCCCCGTGCCGATCCGACTCCAACATGCTCATGACGAGGACACTCCAGAACGTGTCCTGCACGCGGACCCAGTCGCGGAGCAGCCCCTCCCGCACGAAGCCGACCTTTTCGTAACATGCGATCGCAGGCGCGTTGAAATCGAACACGCGTAGCTCGAGCCGATGCAAGCGCAGGTCGCCAAACCCGATGCGAACTACCTGCCGCATCATCTGCTCGCCGATGCCCCGGCCGCGGCGGGCCGGGTCAACCAGGACCCGGCAGACCGATGCCACCCGATTCTCGGGGTCGATGTTGCTCAGGTCGATGTGACCGACGATTTCGTCGGCCGCCTGCAAAGCGGCCCGGTAGACACGCCGCGTCGGCTCTGGCCCGCTCGCCGGCGCCAGGTACTCGTCGGCCTGGCTCAGATCGAGCGGGAAATGAAACGAAGGCCCGGCCCACTGCACTAGCGCCTGAGCCGATGGGATCCATCCGATTAGCCGGGCGAAATCGTCCCTCTTGAAGGGCTGCAGGACGACCTCGGGCTGGCCTCCCGCCATCGTCATCCTCAATCTATCTCACAGATGCGTCGAATGAGCGCGCCGTCGTCCGGGAGGAGGCTGGGCGCCGTCAGTCGCGGGACGACCTCTCTCCAAATCGGGTCAAGCCGGAATACCGTCTGGAAATACGGTCGAGCGTCATCCAGCCTGCCCGCCGCCGCCAGTCCCACCGCGAACCAGAAGACGAGCTCCGGATTGTGAGCGGCGTCTCCGATAGACGCCAAGGCCTGCCCCAGCCCTGCCCGCGCCTCCGCCAGGAGGGTGTCATCTAGGGGGACCTTCCGCAGCAGCTCGACTGCTCGATCGGCCAGTTGGTCCGCGCGAGCGACATGGTAAAGACGCCTGAGCTCCATGAGCGGCTCTGGATGGTCGTCGACGCGCAGGTCATAGACGGTATCGGACCACGGTCGGCCGGTCGGCGCGCCGCCGACCACCAGCAAGTGGGCCGACTGCTGCCCACGAATGTCCCCGCCTTCTGCCTGGGCGGCTTCGAGCGACGCCAGCATCCGGTCGGCAAGTTCCCCGCCGGCGGACTCGAAGGCCGCCGCCATCGCCGGCCACACCGCGTCGCGCAGCATTAGATTGGCCTGGACGGAATAACCCTTGCCCTGTCGGTCACCGGCGGCCGGGATGCAGCCTCGCCCGGTATGCGCCGCCACGTTCCCGAGCCTGTCGATCATGGCCACCTGGCGGACGTCGGAGCGCGGGTCGCTTGCCAGCAAACCGGCTAACGCCTCCGCCGGCGTCTTCCCGGCCCGCATCAGCGCCAGCCCCAGCGGTCCATAGGAGACGTCGGTCAGGGATTGCGTCGCCACCGCGCCCACGCCGGACTCGGCCCAACCCACGCGCCCACCGACGCCGAACGCGTGAGACTGCACGGCCACGCCCAGCTGCCCGGTCGCCGGGTCGAGTGCGACGATCGAGTATGTGTGGCTCCACCTCTCCCGAACCTTCGGGTTTCCTTCCATCTTTGTCCGCATGCCTCGCCCCTCGACCACTCGATCGAACCGCGCCAGCCTAGCATGAACCCGCTTGCTTTCGCAACCCGTAAGGCCGGCGGAATTCGTCGGTCGTTGGGTACACGCGCGAACCAGGCAGGCGCCAGTCCATCCGCCCTCGTGAAGGGCATCACTTTGCCGTGACCGCAGTCACGGGGTAGAATCACGGCCTCATGCCCGCCAAAGGAGGAGGCCAATGCGCCCAGTCTTCGCAGTTTCGGGGGGCGTCTCCAAATTCGCCAAAGCCAGGCCCGACAAGACCTTTCAGGCCGTCGTCAAAGAAGCGTACGACTACGCAATCGCTGACTTGAGCCTCGATTTCCCTGGCTTCACCTCGGTCGTCGACGGATCCGTTGCCTCCTATTTTTCCGATCATTTCACCCGTCAATTGATGGCCGGCATCATGGTCCAGGATTACCTGGGACTGGTCCCCAAGCCCGGACACCGGGTCGAAGGGGGCGGCGCCACGGGCGGCCTGTGCTTCCAGGAGGCCTGGAAGTCGATCGCCTCCGGCCACATGGACGTGTGCCTGGCCTATGGTTTCGAGACCATGAGCCACGTCGAGACGTGGAAGGGCAACGAGTTCATCGCCCTGGCGTCGGACATCTCTTGGGACTACCCCGTCGGCGGGTTCTACTCCGGCTACTACGCCATGATGGTCACCCGCCACATGAAGGAATTCGGCACGACCGTCGAGCAGATGGCCCATGTTTCGGTCAAGAATCATATCAATGCCTTCCACAATCCCTACGCGCAGAAGAAGGAGCGCTACACCATCCAGGATGTCCGCTCATCTCCGATGGTGGCATGGCCGTTGACGCGACTGGACATCTGTGTCATGTCCGACGGGGCGGCGGTGGTCATCCTGGCCTCGGAAGAGGGCGTGCGGCGGATCGAGGCCGCCGGCGGGAAGATCCCTCGGCCGCTGGTCCGGGTCACCGGCATCGGTCGCGGCACAGACGCCATGCGCATGTCCGACCGGCCGCATGTGGACTTCGACACCTTCCTGCGCGACTACGCCACGGAGCAGGAGCGTTCCTCGAACGAGACCCGCTCGTACTACAAGAAGCTCTGGGATCACGGCACCCGTTATCCGGGGGTGCATTCCTTCCGAGCCGGACGGGCCGCGGGTAACATGGCCTACAAGCACGCCGGCATCGCGGATCCTCTGCACGATCTGGATTTCGTCGAGTTGCACGACGCCTACACATCGAGCGAGCTCCAGACCTACGAGGACATGGGCTTGTGCCGCTACGGCGAAGGCGGGCCCTTTGCCGCCTCGGGCAAAGCCTTCATGCCTGGCGTCGACTACGGGCTGAAGCTGCCCGAGAAACCGGTCTGCCCGGTCAATCCCTCCGGGGGGTTGATCGCCTGCGGGCATCCGGTGGGCGCCACCGGCTTGATGCAGGCGGTCTTCGCCGCCTGGCAGATCCAGGGAACCGTCGGCAAGCATTTCGCCGACTCCCGGCTGCAGGTGAAGGATGCCCGGCGCGGCGCCATCCACTCGCACGCTGGCACCGGCACGTATGTGACCGTATCCATCCTGGAACGCGAAGCCTAGCCCAACCGACTCCGCAAGTCCTGAGGCCTTCCGGAGTCGGTGCGATGGGAGGACTACCATGGCCAAATTGCCGGAGCAACGACCCGAGACCCTGGGAGGCTACATCGTTCACGGCATTCCCTTCCCGGTGGAGACGGATCCCGATTCGCTTGCCTTCCTCAAGCGGATGGCCCCGCTCCAGATCGAACAGGAATACCGCATCACCTATCTGCATTCCTACGGCCAGGACAGCCCCTGGTTCGCAGCCGCCTCCAATCGCCGTTTGCTCGGTACCCAGGACCCGAAATCCGGCTACACCTATGCGACGCCGCGCGGCCACGATATGTTCTCGGGCGAGGAGACCCGCTGGATCGACATCACCGAGCGCAAGGCTCACGTCCACGCGTTCACTGTCTGCCACTTCGGCTCGGAAGAGTTTCTGCCGGAGACTCCCTTCGTCCTGGCACTGATCGAGTTCGAGGGCGTGAACACCCTGTTTCTGACCCGGTTGATGGGCGTCGATCCGTTGGAAGCCTCGCTAGATTGGATCGGCATGGCGGTCCAGCCGAAGTTCCTGCGCAATAGCAAGCTGAAACCCACCGACGTCTACTTCGTGCCGGCCAAAGCATGAGCCGATCGGCCTCGCCCGAGCCTCAAGCCTTGGCGATCGATCATCCCGGGCTGGTGCACGCCGCCGGCCGGCTGCGCCGTGCCTTATGGGTGTGGGCCGGTCTGTTCGCCGGCATGGGACTGCTGGCCTTCACGACGATCGGCCGCACGCACCCGATGGTGGCCATCTCGTGGTTGGCGATGGCGATCGTTCTCGTCATCGACCGTCAGCCCGCCTCTCTGGCCTTAGTTTCGGCGCAGTGGGGGCTGTCCCTGATCGTCGTGGTCCCGGGCGTGGCAGCAGCGTTCGGCGGGGACCCGATCACGATCAGCCTGGGCGGGACACTGCCGGAGGTGCTTGGTCTGAGCGTGGTGCGCGTGATCCTGATGGTCACAGCCTGGAACCAATTCCTTTTCTATCGGATGTTGTACGGGACGGCGGACGCGTCCGGATTGGATCAGTCGCTGCCGCCCATCCCGGAAGTCATCCGCAATCGGAGCAACACCCTGGCCTGGCTCAGTCGCCTCGTGGGCTTCCTGGCGGTGAGTGTGGTCCTGGCGGCGTTGGCGCTGCGCGCCACGGGTCCCGTCGACCCCTGGCTGTCGCTGGCGTTGCTGTTGTCGACGCTTGCGCTGGGATTCGGACTCGGGGCCGCCTTCTCACCCACACAACGCCGCGGTCAAGCCCTGGTCGGCGTTGGGCTTGGTCTGGCTGCATTCCTTGGCGGCCTGGCCGTCGGCGCGTTCTTCGGGACTGCGCGGGGTTACTAGGAGCCAACCATGGCGATGCAGGCCGGCGGCTTTTCGTCGAACGGGCCCTTGCTCGCCGAGCATCGAGCGCGGAGCGTGCTCCGCGTGCAGGCCCAAGCCGTCGCTGCCGCCGGCCTATCCCTGGCCATCGTGGCCGCGGCGATGGGCGTCTGGGCCGGCGCGTTCGCGCTCGAACACTACGGTCAGGCTGCCCTCACTCGGTGGATCTCGGTCTGGGCATGGAGTGCGGGCCTGCTGGCTCTGGCCGCGGGCGTCGGCCTGCTGCGCGTGGTCTCCTTGCGCAAGGAATGGGTCCGCATCTATCCGACTGGCATGGCCGTCCGTGGCACAGGGGGAATCGCATTTGTCCCTTGGGACCAGATCCATGAGATGCAGATTCAGTTGGTGCGCTACGGCTTGCCGGTGTTAACGGCCAGACTGGAAGCCGCCCTGCTCCTGCGGTTCGGAGGACAAGGGCAGGTGCGTTTCACCCACGCCCTGGACGGATTCGACTCGGTCGTACAGCGGGTTAAGCAAGAGGTCTACCCTAGGCTCCTCGAGGAGTACACTCAAACCTTCAACGCCGGCGGCGAAGTGACCTTCGGCCCGATTCGGCTGACGGGCATCGGCATTTCCGGCCGGCGCAGAATGATTTCCTGGCAAGAGCTGGACGCGGTATCCTTGGAGCAAGGAGTGCTGCGGATCACCCAGATTCGAAACGGCCGCCGCTCGACGATTACGTTTCCTGCGTCGCGAATCCCTAACGTCGACTTATGCCTTCAACTCATTCAACAACTGGGTCGCCATCGATGAAATCGCCTAGCAAACTCATCCTCGTTCCGCTGCTCCTGGCCGCGTTGGTTTCCGGATGCGGCTTGCTCCCGGGCTCGGGCCCCGCCCTCACCGGCCCCACCCCGATCCCCGTGGCCAGCCCCACCCCCAGCCTGGCGGCTGAGACCCTGTTTATCGTCCAGCCTCCCGAGGGGACAGCGGCCGAAGCCGACCTGGCCCTCGTCCTGGTCGACGAGGTGACCGGCCTGCCCTACAACACGCAGGTCATTCCCATGACGCGGCTGGATGACGGGCGCTGGCAGGTCCGGCTGACGCCCCCGGTAGGGTCGTTGATGCGCTATCACTACGTCCGCCGGGCGCCGTCGGCGGCGGATGAGGTCAACGCCCTGGGCGAGCCGGTCCGCTACCGCCTGGCGCTCATTTCCGGGCCAAGTCAGGTCGACGACATTGTCGCCGCGTGGGGCGACGCGCCTTCTCACGGCCCGACGGGCCGGATTGTTGGACGCGTGCGCGATGCACAAACCGGCAAGCCATTGCCAGAAATTGCAGTTAATGCCGCCGGGGTCGCGGGCTACACGGACGGCGAGGGTTCGTTCCGGCTCGATGGGCTGCCGCCCGGCCAGCACCGGCTGACGCTCTTCGCTGCCGATGGCGCCTACCAACCGGTCCAGCAAGGCGCCCTCATCGCCGCGGACAGCGCCACCCCGGTCGAGATGTCCCTTACTCCGGCGCAGCCGATCCAGGTGTCGTTCGAGGTCACCGTCCCGTCCGACACAGATGAGGCGGCCCCCCTGCGCATGGCGGGCAACCTGAGGCAGCTCGGCCAGGTCTTCGCCGATCTGCCCGGCGGCACGACAACGTCCGTCGGGCGAATGACGGGCTAGGTGCGGGTGGACGCCACGCACTTCTTGATGATCACGAGCCTATATGCCGGCACAGACCTGCGCTACAAGTACAGCCTGGGTGACGGACTGTGGAACGCCGAGCGCGACTCGAAGGGCTACTTCTTGACACGGCAGGTAATCCTCCCCGATCACGACCTGACGCTCCAGGACACGGTGTCGACTTGGCACACGCCGGGGCAGGGAAGCATTTCGTTCCAGGTGACCGTCCCGGCGTCCACCCCTCCGAACGATATGGTCGGTCTGCAGCTCAACCCGTTCGCCTGGTTCGACGCCCTGCCGATGTGGAAGGCGGGCGACAACGTGTGGCGCTACACGCTCAACAGTCCGCTCGACTTCCAGGGCGACCTCAATTACCGCTACTGTCGCAACCAGCGGTGCGGCGCGGCCGATGATGCCGACACTCCCAGCAACGCACCGTCGCCGCGCCAGGTCAAGCCGGGCAGCCAGGCTCAATCGATCCAGGACAACGTTCGAGCCTGGCAGTGGCTCGAAGGCGATCTGCCGGCGACGAACGTGGTCGCGCCTCCGATCACCCCGCGGGCGGGCTTAGAAGCCGGGTTCGAGCTCCTACCCGACTTCCGCCCAAGCTGGTCGAGCTACCTGCCGGCGGCTCTGTCCGATCTGGCCGGATCCGGCGCCAACGCGGTGACCTTATCGCCGGCCTGGACTCTCCTTCGGGATAACCCGGTGCCGGCGATCGGACTCGACCCCGCCTCGAGCCCGTTCCGCGACGAGCTGAGTGCCTGGGTCGGCGAGGCGCACAAAGACGGGCTGCGCGTGACCCTCAGACCGACGCTCCGTGCCCCGAGCGGCACCGTGGACGCATGGTGGGCAAGCGGAGCACGGGATGGCCCTTGGTGGACGGTGTGGTTCGAAGGCTACCGCTCCTTCGTCCTCACATACGCACGCCTGGCGAGCGAAACCGGGGTTGAAACCCTCGTCCTGGGAGGGGCCGAAATCGCTGCCGCCCTTCCGGGCGGTCAGATCGCCGGCGCATCGGCCGGCACGCCCGCCGACGCCGAGGCGCGATGGCGCGGCCTGCTGTCAGATGTCCGGGCCGTGTATACCGGCAAGATCGCTTTCGAAATCGAGTTGGGCCAGAAGCTTCAGCCGCCCCCGGCATTTCTGGACGCGGTCGACGAGGTCAGAGTGTACTGGCATGCGCCGCTGGCGGCTGAGGCCACCTCGGGCATGGATGCAATGCAATCCGCCGCGGCCTCGCTGCTGGACAAGACGGTCTTACCGGCTGCCAACGGCAAGCCTGTCGTCTTGAGCGTCGAGTATCTCTCGGTCGCCGGCGGCGGCACGGCGTGCGCCAAGGCGCCGGATCTGACCTGCCGACAGGATGCCGAGTTCGACGGGGGCTCCATCGTCGATCCCGAGCTGCCGGTGGACCTGAACATCCAGGCGCAGGCGATCAACGCCATGCTGCTCGAGGCCTACGCGCGCAGCGGGGTGACCGGGTTCTTCGTGCGCCGATACGATCCGACCGTCGCGTTGCGCGACAAGTCCGCTTCGGTCAACGGCAAGCCGGCACGCGATGTGCTCTGGTACTGGTATCAAAGGATGGTCACCAGGTAGCCCTTCCCGCCCAGGCGATCCTCCCTGTGGCTCCGCTATGTGGGCCTGGCGTTGTCGGATGAACATACGGGGCAAGTCGGAGCCTCCGGGCGGCTAATAATCAGCGCGCAGTTTGGGCGTACCGAACGCGCTCTGTCGCGCGGGCCATCGGCCTTGTGCATCGGGACGACGTGGAGGACACGATGGACTTCGGCCTCTCCGATGAGCAGCGAATGTGGAAGCAAGCCGTGCACGACTTCTGCGCCGCCGAGCTGCGCCCAAAGGCGGCCGAGTTCGATCAGCGGGCCGAACTCAACGCTCCGGCGTTAGCCAAGATGGCGCCCCTGGGCCTGCTCGGGCTGACCATCCCGGAGGCGTACGGCGGCCCCGGCGTCGACGCCCTGTCCTCGACGCTGGCCGTCGAGGAGCTCGGCTGGGGCTGCGGCGGTACGGCGCTGACCGTGGCGGCGCACAACGCCCTCGGCTGCGCCCCGATCGTGCTCTTCGGCGACGAGGTGCAGAAGCGGCGCTGGCTTCCCGGATTGGCAACCGGCGCGAACGGATTGGCCGCACTGGCGCTGACGGAACCCGGCGCCGGATCGGATCTCGCCGGCGGGGTCCGCACCCGAGGCGAACTGCACGGGGACTGCTGGGTGATCAACGGGAATAAGGCCTGGATCACGAACGCCAACATCGCCCAGATCATCGTCACCCTGTGCCGAACCGACCCCGACGCCGGATCCCATGGATTCACGCTGATCGTGGTGCCGGCCAACTCTCCTGGAGTGACGATCCATCCGCCGGAGAAGAAGATGGGCGTCCGCGCCTCGCCGACGAACGCCATCTCCTTCGAAGACGTGCGCGTCCCGCAGGACTTCGCTCTGGGCGCGCCCGGCGCCGGCCTGCCTGAGACCTTCCAGACCCTCGACGGCGGGCGCATCGGAATCGGCGCGCTGTCCGTCGGGCTGGCACGGGCCGCGCTGGAGGAGGCTCTTCGCTACGCCGGTGAGAGGACCGCCTTCGGATCGGCCCTGTCCTGTCACGAGGCGGTCCAGTGGATGATCGCCGACGCGGCGATGCAGATCGACGCTGCCCGACTCCTCGTGCACCGAGCGGCGTGTCTGAAGGATCTCGGCCGCCCGTTCGCCAAAGAGGCCGCCATGGCCAAGCTGTTCGCTTCCGAGACGGCCGAGCATGTGTGCCGCGACGCTATTCAGATCTTTGGCGCATATGGCTACAGCAGTGAATATCCGGTCGAGCGCTTCTATCGCGACGCGCGCCTGATGACAATCGGCGAGGGGACGAGCGAGATGCAGCGCATGATCATCGCCCGCAGGGTCTTGGGCACAACTTGATGCTTCGCCCAGTCTCCCCCGCGCCTCAACTCGCCGCCCTCCGGGGCGGCGTGCTTGACTCCCCGAGTCGCCTGACCCCCAAGTCTCTCCCCTCGCCCTCCCAACCGCGGTCCTTGCCATCACTCGCGCCCGTATCGACCCCCGGAGGCAGATGCCTTGGATAGCCCGTCACGCCCCTGGTGGATGACC
>JBGOYQ010000021.1:0-9795 GCA_041479735.1 Anaerolineae bacterium
CATTTGATTCGCATGCCGATTGACCCTAAGAAGACGGCCTTCCTTTTTCCCGGCCAGGGCTCGCAGGCCGTCGGCATGGGCCGCGTCCTGGCAGCCGCAGAGCCGGCGGCGGCCGACGTTTTCCTCCAGGCCGACCGCATCCTTTCCGAGCCCCTCTCCAAGCTGTGCTGGGAAGGCCCGGCTGAACTCCTCAATGACACCCTCAACACGCAGCCTGCGCTCCTGACCCATTCGGTGGCGGTCTTGCGCGTCCTGCAGGACAAGCGACCCGATTTCGTGCCAGCCTTCACCGCCGGGCACTCGATGGGCGAGTTCAGCGCCCTGGTCGCCTCAGGCGCCTTATCATTCGAGGCTGCACTTCGGCTCGTGCGCGAGCGCGGCCGGGTGATGCAGGCGGCCGGCCAGCGCCAGCCGGGAGGCATGGCCGCAGTCCTGGGCCCATCGATTGAAGTGGTCGACGATTGTTGCGAGAAGGCACGGGCGGCGACGGGTGGCGTCGTGCAAGTTGCCAACGATAATTGTCCCGGGCAGGTCGTCATCTCAGGCGATGATCGCAGCTTGTCCGCGGCCATTGAACGACTGCAGGCAGTCGGGGCGCGCAAAGTCGTCCGGCTGGCTGTCAGCATTGCCGCACACTCGCCGCTCATGACGCCGGCTCAGGAGGACTTCAACCGCGCCGTCCGCGCCGCCCCGATTCTGGATCCTCCTGTTCCCGTACTGGGAAACGTCGGCGCCAGCCGGTTGATGACCGCCTCCGACATTCGGACCGACCTGGAGGCCCAGCTGACCTCGCGCGTGCGCTGGACAGAAAGCGTCCGATGGATGATCGACGCTGGGGTGGACCATTTCATCGAGCTGGGCACGGGGTCCGTCCTGGCAGGGCTGGTGCGTCGCATCGACCGCGCCGTGACCGCCCTGTCCGTCGACGAACCGGACTCTATGGTCCCGTTGCTGGCCTGAGCCGCGGCTGAGATGCGCAAGTTTGTCCTCGCCCTCGTCCTGCTCCTGGCGCTGTATTTCTTCCTGACGCGTGCGGCTGACGTCGAGAAGGTCGTGATCACGCTCCAACGCGGCGATTGGCGCTGGCTGACACTCGCCGTCGGTCTGCACTTCGCGTGGATCGTGAATGTTGCCGCTTCCTACCGGGCCATCTATCGCCTGCTGGGGTTGAAGGAGCGGTTGGAGTGGCTGCTGGTGTTATCGCTGGCGGCGGATTTCGTTAACATCGTTGCCCCCGCTGCCGGCGTGAGCGGCGCGGCGGTCTTCATCGCCGACAGCCATCAGCGCGACCAGCCGACAGGGCGTGTCACGGCCGCCGTAGCTTTGGCTGTCCTTTACGACTACTTGGGCTTCTTCATCGTGCTCGGCCTTGGGCTGGCCGTCCTGATCCGCCGTGACCAACTCGGGATCGCCGAGATCGTCGCCTCCCTGGTGCTGGTGATCGTGGCGGTTATCATCGGAGGTCTGTTGTACCTGGGGATGCGGTCGGGCGAGGGGCTGGGGAACGCGCTGGCCAAGATAGGCTCTATCATCAACCGCGTGTTGCGCCCGTTCATCCGGCGTGACTACCTGGACTTGCAGCAGGCCCATTCTTTCGCTAACGATGTCTCCGAGGGTCTGATTCAGGCCCGGCGCTCGCGCGGCGGAGTGGTGCTGCCGGCCGCGCTCGCCCTGTGTAAGCAGGCGTTGTTGATCTCGATCCTGTTCATGGTCTTCATGGCGTTTGCGCAGCCGTTCTCCGTCGGCACGATCATCGCCGGCTACGCCATCGGCTATCTGTTCATGATCGTGTCCCCAACCCCCTCCGGCATTGGCTTCGTCGAGGGGGCGATGACGCTGGCGCTGGTATCGTTGAACGTCCCCCTGGCCGCCGCGGCCGTGATCACCCTCGCCTACCGCGGCATCTCTCTCTGGCTGACGCTGGCTTACGGACTGATCGCCTTTCGCTGGCTCGGCCGACATCCATCGGCCTCAACCTCTTGAGTCGGCCGCCGGCGACATGCAGCCGGCGGTTTCAACAGACCTGCATGCTATAATCCCTCGTTCGTCCGCGCCGTCGCACAGGCATGTTCATCTCGGACGCCGTCAGCCTCCTCGACACTACCCCCGGCAACCTGGTCTATCAACTGACCCTGGCCGTCTCTTTGGCATTGTTGGCCGCGATCGCCGGCGCCTTTCGGCATCGCTCGACCTCGGTCTCGGCCACACGTTGGGCGTCGGCCGCCGGATTTCTATTGGCCGCGCGCGCCGGCCTGGTCATCCTCGCGGCGCTAGGCCCCTCCGCTTCCCTAGATCCGAGTTTCGTTCTGGCCCTGAACGGATACGCCAGCGTCGTCGGCGCATTGTTGCTTGCGTGGGCGTTACTGTTCCCCATGCGCAGCCGTCCTGCAGATGTGGGACTGCTGGCCTGCGTCTTAGTCGTCACGGCGGCCGTGATCGTGTTTGCGGTCACCCCACCGGCCGCCCCGTCTGAGGTCCCGGCCGCCACCTGGGGTGACCTGCTATGGCCTGGTGCGACCCTGGCCGTCGCTGGGCTGGCGACTGCGCTGGCATTGATCCGCCGGCCGCCTGAGTGGCCGCTGGGAGTCGTTGGCGTGGGTATGCTGGCGTTGGGCGCCGGCATCCAGGTCGGGTGGGGACCGCCAGCGTCGACGGTCGCTGCGTATCTTCACCTGGGCGAGATGTTCGCCTACCCGTTGATCGCCATGGCCGCGGTGCGTTCCCTGGTCGTGGCGCCCGCGGGCCCACCGGCCGTGGCCGAACAAGCCGAGCCGCCGCTTCCGGCCGCTACCCTTCCGATGGATGGGGTGATCGCCCTGACCGGGTTGATGGCCGCGCGCACCGTCGACCAGTTGGCTTCCCGCCTGGTCGAGGCGCTGGCCAGGGCGATCCGCGTCGAGTACTGCCTGCTGATCACACCCCCGGATCCGCGCGGCGAATTCGCCATCGCCGCCGGGTTCGACCTGATACGCGATCGCCACGTGCACGGAACTTCGCTGGACGATCGACACTGCCCGTCGCTCGGCGGGGCGATCGCGCGCGGCGAGACCTACCTGCTCACACCCGAGCACGATGGGCAGGACTTGAAGCACCTGAAGGCCAAGCTCAATTTGAGCGCCGTCGGCCCCGGGTTGGTCGTGCCCATCCGCACGGACGAATCGGTCCACGGGGCGCTACTGCTGCTGTCGCCCTACGGCCATCGCCAGTGGTCGGAGCAAGAGCGGGAGGCGGCGCGCAAGATCGCCTCCCATCTGGCCACCCGACTGACACAGATGAAGTCGCGTGCCGGGCCGCTGCGAGCCGTCGCGCCTGCTGCCTCGGTCGATGGGCCGCGTCCCGAGTCCGAACAGATCGAGCGACTGGCCGGCGAGCTTCAGCTGGCGCTCCAGGAGTTGGCGGAACTGAGGGCGCGCGTCTCGGCCGAGGAGAAGCAGGTCCCGCCGGTGCCGAACACCGAGGCAATTACCGCCCTGGCCCAGGAACTGCGCCAGCCGCTGTCATCTATGCTCGGTTACACCGATCTGCTCCTAGGCGATTCCGTGGGGCGGCTGGGCGCGACCCAACGTCAATTCGTCGAACGCGTCCGCAGCGGCGTCGAGCGGATGCGGACGCTGCTGAGCGACCTGGTCCAGATCACGGCCATCGAGACCGGCGAGCTGAGCCTGACGCCCGCGCCTATCGACCTGCTGCGGTGTGTCGAAGAAGCCGTGACCCAGGCCGCAGCCTCGCTCCGAGAAAAAGACCTCGGGCTGCGCATGGATTTCCCTGACGAGGTCCCTGCGCTACTCGGCGACGAGGCGGCGGTCATCCAGATCCTGGTCCACCTGATCAACAATTCCTCGGGCGCCTCACCCGAGGGGGCCGAGATCGGCCTGAGCGCGCAGCTGGTCCCGGGCGACCCCTCCGGCTTCCTGTTGGTCTCGGTGTCGGATCGCGGCGAGGGGATCGCCCCGGAGGACTTCGGCCGCGTGTTCGAGCCAGTCTTGCGCGCCGACTTGTCCTTGTTGGGAGGGCTTGGCGACAGCGGTGCTGGCCTGGCGCTAGTCAAGGCGTTGAGCGAGGAGATGGGTGGGCGCGTGTGGATCGAGAGCGAGCCGGGAGACGGAAGCACGTTGAGTGTGTTGCTCCCCCTGGCCGGTCAGGAGGGGACGCTTCAGCCTCAGCCCGTGGCGTAATGGCCGGCCGATGGAACTTGAGCAGCGGATGAGCCGGGTCGGCGGATACGCCGGATCCTAGGTCATACGAGCGCGACCATCGCATCTCGGCCAGGTGGTGGCTATTGGGGAAGCCTCAGCCACCACCTGTTTGATTCTTGATCGAGGCCAAGGGCGCGGCCACGCGGGCACGCCGAGAAGTTTGAGGGATGTTATGCTAGTCGGCAGCGCCCTTCCGCGACCAAACCGGACCGCATTTGGCCAAGATTTAGGGAACCAATTGCCCGCGGCCGGCGTCCGGGAAAGCACTGGCGCGAATCTTGCACCGCAAGGCAGACCATGACTCATCGGTTCGCTGCAACTACCCTAATCTTGCTTTCGACCGGCTTGGCCGGTTGCGGAGGTCTGAACACGTTCGTCGGCGGGACGGCCGGATTGAACCCGCCCTTGGTGACAATCGATCCGAATGCCACGGCCACGGCCACCGCCTTCGTCCCGCTTAGCCCAACCGAGACGCCGATCCCGACCGTGACGCCTACCCCGGGCCCGACGGCGACGATGACGCCCGTCAACCCGTGGGGCAATTTCGCCGGGCCGACCGAACCGTCAGCCATCGAGATCCCGCCGCCTATGCCGGAGATCCGATTCAAGGACGGCGTCGTCAACATCGCCCTGTTGGGTTCGGATGCCAGGCCCAACGAAGGCGGTTGGCGCACCGACACGATTCTGATCCTGTCCCTCGACCGGAACGCCGGAACGGCGACGCTGCTGTCCATCCCACGCGACCTGTACGTCTACATCCCGGGCTGGCGCGTCGAGCGCATCAACACGTCCGACGTCCGCGGTGGATTCGAGCTCGATCGCCAGGTACTCCTCTACAACTTCGGAATTCGCGTCGATCACTACGCGCGAATCAACTTCGGCGGGTTCGTCTCGGCGATCGACTCGCTCGGCGGCCTTGACGTGCAGGTGACGGGTTACCTGAACGACGAATGCGGCCACCGAGAATGGCGATACGGCCCGGGCGTGTATCACATGGACGGCTTCACCGCCATGTGTTACGTCCGAATGCGCGAAACCTCCAGCGATTTCGACCGCCTGCGCCGCGAGCAGGAGGTGATCCTGGCCATCTTCTCCCGCGTCGTCAGCTTGAATGGACTGGCTCGCATCCCCGAGTTGTTCGCCCAGTTCGGCACGCTGGTGAAGACCGATGTAGGCGTGGGCGACCTGTTGCCGTTCGCGCCCCTGGCCGCCGGCATCGCCGCGGATCACGGCAAGATACGCCAGTTCTCGATCGGTCCGAGCCTTGTGTCACCCTGGCGCGTGCCATACAGCGGCGCCCAGGTCCTCCTTCCCAACCGGGACCCCATCTTGAGTCTGCTGCAGTCCACATACGGATCATGAACCCGCGCGGGGCTTGCGCCGCCCTCCTGGGATCTCTCAGCTTGGCCGCGTGTCTCCCCGCGGCCAAGTCCGTTACCCTGCCGGACCGCCCGGCGAAGGCCGTCGTCCCCTCCGTCGCGACCCCCGTCCGAGCGCCGGCTAATCCCAACCGCGGTGGCGACCGGACTCCGTCGCTCCCCGTCGCTCCGACTGCCTCTCCAACGCCCCAGCCGACGGCGCGAGCATGGGCATCGCCTGGAACCTATGGGTCGTTCGGACCGGCCGTGACCCCGATGCCGAACGAGGTCGCACCGCTCCCCTTGCCCGCGAACAGCCTCAATGTATTGTTGATCGGCTCGGATCTGCGCCGGGGAACGAGCTTCCGGACCGATACCTTGATCCTGGTCTCGATCCAGCCGGCCGCTCACGGCGTCGTAATGCTCTCGATCCCGCGTGACCTGTTTGTCTACCTGCCGGGATTGGGGATGCAGCGCATCAACACGGCTTACCTGTATGGCGACCAGTTCCGCTATCCAGGGGGTGGACTCCGGCTCCTCAAGGATGCCATCCAATACAACTTGGGGCTGATGGTCGACAACTTCGCGCGGATCGACATGGCCGGGTTCCAGTCCATGATCGACACATTGGGAGGCATCGACGTCCGCGTGGCCTGCCCATATACGGATTGGCGCCTCAAGTCCTCCAGCCTGCCCCAGCAGAACCCCGACAACTGGCAGAAGTTCACGGTGCTGGCAGGTGTCGACACGATGGACGGCGAGACCGCCTTGTGGTACGCCCGGGCGCGCGAAAAATCAAGTGACTTCGACCGGGCGCGGCGCCAGCAGGAGGTCCTGCGCGCCATCGATCGACAAGCTCTACAACTGGGGCTGCTGCCGCGTCTGCCCGAACTGTATGCGCAGCTGCAGTCCACGATCACCACCGACATGACCCTGGGTCAGATTCTCCGGCTGGCGCCGATGGCGACTCAAATCGATCCGGCCCGCATCCGCAGCCGCTTTATCGGCCGCGACCAGGTCACCAGCTGGATCGTTCCCTCCTCCGGCGCCCAGGTCCTCGTCCCCAAGCCGGACGCCATCCGGGTACTGTTGGAGTCGGCCTTCGACTTCGAGTCGGGCTCAGGCGTCAAGCCGCCGATCGTCGAGGTGGCCAACGCCTCCGGCGTCCCTGCCTGGACCGATCTGGCCATCGAGCGCCTCGCGTATGCAGGCTTCCAGGCCGAGCTGGGCGCGCAGAGCCTGCCGATCGAACCGAAGACACGTATGACCGATTTCAGCAGTCCACCTTCGCCGGCTGCCTCGACCGTCGCCCAAGCCCTCGGGCTGGGCAATCCCGATGTGCTGGCGCAGCCGGATCCCGCTTCGCAGGCTGTCATCCGCGTGACCCTCGGATCCGACTACCGCGCCTGCTACGATCCCACCCGCCATCAGCCTGACTGAGCACCGTCGTCCGGTTTGACTTTTCCCCAATACCCGGCTACATTCGCCGGGTCTTGCCTATGCGCAAGCTGGTGGAGGATCGGATGCCGGATCGGATCGAGGAGTTGCCACTGTTTTCAGTGTCGCCCGCCGCCGCGTCGGCGCGCCTGCGCTCCTCTGCCAGCCTGAGCGCCGCGACCCAGACCTGGGGCGAAGCCCTGGAGGCCGGCGGCCGCTCGATCCACACGGTCAAGGCCTTCGTCGGTGATCTGCGCCTGCTTGCCCGCTTCCTCGGCTCCGGCGTCGCCATCCGAACGATCGGCACGCATGACCTCAAGAACTTCCTCGAGTGGATGCTCAACCGACGCGGCGTCCCCTGCAGCCCCAAGACCTACTCGCGCCGCGTCACCTCGATCAAGGCCTTCTTCCGCTGGCTGACCGAAACCGGCGTGCTGACCGAAGACCCGGCCACTGCGGTCGCGCAACAGACCGTCCTCAGCCCTCTGTCCGTGGTCCTCACCCCGGAGGAAGAACAGGCGGCGCTGGATGCCGCCGATGTCCTCCGCCGCGGGCCACGTCCCGACGCGCGCCCGTACGCGTTGGTGAGCTTGCTGCTCCAGACCGGGATCAAGAAGAGCGAGTGCCTGGGGATCCACCTGAATCACGTCGACCTCAACTCGCCCGAAGGACCGATCCTGTTCGTACGATACGGCGACGTGCGCAAACGCTATCGCGAGCGCAAGCTACCATTGGAGGGCGCGTGGATCCCGGCCTATCGCGAGTATCTGGCCCAGTATGCCCCGCGCGATCGACTGTTTCCGTACTCTCCCCGCCGGCTGGAATACCTGCTCGAGGACATCGGCGAGGCAGCCGGCCTCGACAAGCACCTGTCCTTCAACATCTGCCGCTGGACGGCCGCGCTGCAGGACTACTCCGCCGGCGTCGATAAGGACCGCATCCGCCAGAAGCTCGGGCTATCCAAGATTCAGTGGCGCGAGGTCGGGGCCAAGCTCGACCGCCTCGCGGCGGGGGCGCACTAAGGCGCGCCGCTCCGTGCCTGGACAATCGCCATCGCGATCCGGCATCACCCCCTCCCCGACCGGCCAACGACGTCTTAGTCCCCAACGCAAACGCCGGGCGCAAGTTGCGCCCGGCGCCTTATTCTGGCTCGGGTGGTCAGGCTCACATCTTCTTGACGACGATATCGGCGATGACGTTCGCCGCTGCGTCGCCCCGGTCGGCGGCGTTCGAAAGGTGGCGGTAGATCTCACGCAGCTTGAGCATCTCCACCACGTGCTCGATGTCGCGCGGCATGGTGAACAGATTGGCGACAGCCTCCCGGTAGACGGTCTCCATCCGGTTCTCCAATGCCTTGGCCCGCACGGCGTGGTCGGAGGCGACATGCGGATGATCTTCGAGCCGCAGGATGCCGTTGTAGATCTCGCGGGCGGCATCGGTCAGCAAGGAGACCATGCGCTCGATGTAGGGATTGGGCTTGACGTCCAGGAGCGCCATCTCTTCGACCGTGGAGTAGGCATAGTCGAGCACATCGTCCACGGTTAGCGACAGGGCGAAGATGTCCTCCCGGTCCATCGGAGTGACGAAGGTCCGGTTGAGCTCGTCAATCAAGATGCGGCGCACCTCGTCGGCCTGGCCTTCGATGTCCGACACCTGCTTGGCCAACGTTTCATCCGGCTGCTTAACGTACATCAGCAGGGTCTGCAGCCCTTCCTGCGAATACTGGGCCTGCTTGGTCAAGAGTTCGATGAACCGGTCACCCTTCTTGCGCGAGAAGATGCTCATCTTCCCCTGCCTCGAAATTGGAATGTCATACACACGGATGGCCACTCAAGCGCGTTCGAGAGTCGAATGGGAGAAGCCCCCGAATGGTCGCCCTCTGGTCCCGGCCGGCATGCGGATACTCGTGGCATGCGAACGATTGCCGCCCCCTGCCTCTGACCGCCGGCCACGCAGCTTCAGGTGCCGTGGCCATTATAGCCTTAATCTTGAGGCGAGATGTCCTCCGCAACGGACCCCCGTTCGCGGCCGGGGGTATCGGGAAAGACTTCAACCCCCGCCCGCCTAGGCCGACTCAGGAGAGACCACCCGGTGCTGTCATTTAACCTGGATCGAAGCCGCGGCCGGCGGCTTCGAGCGCTATCAGGGTTGCGCGCAGGCGGCGGATACGTATAATCCGAGCGTTATGTGCGCACAACATAACGCCCCCAGGGCTGATTGCCGACTCGTCAGCGAGGGAGTCCCTGCAAACGGCAGTACATGGAGAGAATGCAATGAGACGCTCTACCGCAGGCCTCCTCTTGATATTGGCCCTCGTGTTGGCAGCCTGCGCCTTGCCCGCCCCTGTCGCGACAACCGCGCAACCCGCGCCGCCTACGCCGACCCTCGCGATCGCGACCGCGGCCAAGCCCGCAGCCGTCCTTCGTCTCGCGACGACGACCAGTACAGCCGATTCCGGCCTGCTCGACGCGATCCTGCCGGCCTTTGAGGCTACCTGCGCCTGCCGCGTCGATGTCGTGGCTGTCGGCTCGGGTCAGGCGATCGAGATCGGTAGCCGCGGCGATGCTGACGTCCTTCTCGTCCATAGCCGCAAGGCTGAGGATCAGTTCGTCGCCGATGGCCATGCTCGTGAGCGTTTTGACGTCATGTACAACGATTTCATCATCGTCGGTCCGAAGGCCGATCCGGCGGACATTCAGGGATTGGCCGG
Organism: Anaerolineae bacterium; assembly: GCA_041479735.1. Classification (GTDB taxonomy): domain Bacteria; phylum Chloroflexota; class Anaerolineae; order Anaerolineales; family E44-bin32; genus JBGOYQ01. The sequence goes on from JBGOYQ010000021.1 coordinate 9,702, forward strand.
CGCCAAGGACGCGTTCAAAGCCATCATGGACGCTCAGGCGCTCTTCGCCAGCCGCGGGGATAAGTCGGGCACGAACACAAAGGAGCTCAGCATC
>JBGOYQ010000022.1:0-9773 GCA_041479735.1 Anaerolineae bacterium
CCAAGGGTGCGCGGCTTTCGCTTCGTCGGCGTCGAGTCGTCAAGCCCCGCCCCAGGCGTGCAGGAGGCCATCGCCCAGGCCGATGTCCTCATCCTATGCCCTTCCAACCCGTGGGTCAGCCTGGACCCGATCCTGTCGGTGCCGGGAATACGCGAAGCGATCGCCGGCCGCCCGGTGGTTGGCGTCTCCCCCATCATCGGGGGCAGGGCGATCAAAGGCCCGGCGGCGAAGATGTTCACCGAGCTGGGGATCGCGCCCTCGTCGGAGGCCGTTGCGCGGCACTATCAGAGCCTGTTGACCGCGCTGGTCATCGATCGCATGGATAGCGACCAGGCCGGTCCGATACAGTCCCTCGGGATCGAGCCGGTCGTCACCGCCACGTTCATGCACAGCCTGGCCGACCGGGCCCGGCTGGCGGGGGAAGTGCTCGAGTTCGCCGCCAGCGGGTTGCCGGCGAGGTCGGCCAAATGACCATCTGGGCGATCGTGCCGGTCAAGCCGCTGGACCAGGCCAAGTCGCGGTTGGCCGCCGTCCTAACGCAAGAGGAACGGACCACGCTAAGCCGGGAGCTCCTGGTCAACACGTTGCGCGCCCTGCAAGGGGTTCCGGAGGTTGAGAGGACTCTTGTGGTGAGCCGGGATGAACACGCCCTGGCGCTGGCCCGCGAGCACGGGGCGCGAACGGTAACCGAGCGCGGTGCCCCTCAGCTGAACCGTGCCCTGGTCCGGGCGACCGTCTTGGCCAAGGGCTACAAGGTTGGCGGCGTCCTCGTGTTGCCGGCGGATCTGCCGTTGTTGACGGGCGACGACATCCGCCGGCTCGTGGCGCTGGCCAAGGATCCGCCCGTCGTCGTCATCGCGCCGGATCGGCACGGGACCGGGACCAACGCGCTCTTATGCGCCCCACCCGGTTTGATAGAATATGATTTCGGACCCGACAGCTTCCCGCGGCACCAGGCGCACGCGCGCCAGGCCGGTGCAAGACTGGTCCTCTGCGATCTGCCGAGTCTGGGGTTGGACCTCGATCTGCCCGAAGATCTCGACCTGCTGCGAGGGTCAGCGCAGGCACACGGGCCGCATAATTCCCGGAGGAAGGGTTGACCGTGGCGAACGATACCCTCCCCACACACGACCATCGCCGTGGAGACGAGCCCTCACGTTCCGCTTGCCCTGGATGCATGCGGGATTCGAGCGACCGAATCCGCCGAGAAGCGCACAGGCGATGATTGTGGATGTCGGGGCGGGGATCCGCAATCGTGGCACGGGTGGGACATTGCATCGACGACGGGAGCAGTTGCAGGCGAGCGAGCGGCTGAAGGTCAGCGGCTCGGGGTCCAGCCGGCATTGCCGGCCACCGGCCTCGCCAGGGGCATGGCTGCCTGCAGATCCTGGGGGTTGTCGAGATCATCAGGGGAGATGACTTATGAATAAGGAACTCTATGGGGATCCGTTCTTGCTAACTAGGCGCCAGCTGCAGACTGAGCTCGCCCGCTGCGAGTACTGCGAGGAGAAGCCATGCACGGCCGCCTGCCCGTGCAATTGCTCGCCGTTCGACTTCATCATGGCTGCACGCGGCGGACAGGCTTCGGATTACCGGCGCGCGGCCGGCGAAGTCATGCGCAATAACCCGTTGGGCGGGGTGTGCGGGCTGGTATGTCCAGATAGGCACTGTATGGCGGCCTGTTCCCGTCGGCTGTTCGACGGTTCGATCGATATCCCCGGCATTCAGGCGACGGTCGTTGAGACGGCCAAGCGGCTTGGCGGCATCCCGAAATTCGCAGTCCTTGCGCCGAATGGCAAGACGATCGCCGTAATCGGGGGCGGCCCGGCAGGCCTGGCGGCAGCCGGCGCGCTGGCGCAAATGGGATACGCCATCGACCTGTTCGAGTCACGCCCGAGCCTGGGTGGGATGATGGCCCTGATCCCCGACCACCGGCTCGACAAGCAGGTTCTCGAGACCGACATCAATTTCGTCCTGTCCTTGGGGGCGATCACCCCTCGGCTGGGCTCGACCGTGGATGATCCGGGTCGACTGCTCGACCAGGGATATTCGGCGGTGTGTGTCGCCGCCGGGCTGTGGGCGCCGATGCGACTCGGCATTGCCAATGAAGACCTGGCCGTCATGATGCCTGACCTGCTGTCCTCGCCTCACGCGTACTCGTTCGAGGGGAGCGTGGCCGTTGTCGGCGGTGGGGCGACGGCGCTCGATTGCGCGGTGACCGCCAAGGAACGCGGCGCCCGGCGCGTCGAGCTCTTCATGCTCGAGAAGCTTTCGGAGATGCCGCTAACTTCCAAAGAACGACTGGAGCTGCTCGACTTCGACATTGAGGTCCATGGGCGGAGCCGCCTGCGCGGAATTCGTAAGGCGGGGAATCGAGTCGCCGGCATCGAGACACTGAGAGTCCAGCTGCCGGACGGCAAGCCGTTCCACCCGTCCAACGTCCGCGACGAGCCGGGGAGTGAAGGTGTCAGGGCCGACATCTCGGCAGTAGTCGTCGCCATCGGGATGAGGTCGACGATGGGACGAGAGCCGGTCAAGGGTGTGTTCTATGCCGGCGATATGGCCAGCGGTCCGACGACGGTGGTCGAGGCGGCCGCCTCCGGCAAGAATGCCGCCGTTCAGATCAACGCCTACGTGCAAGCCCAGGAGGAGCCGGTCATCCGCAAAGCGACGAAGTCCTACTATAGCCTGCCCGGGTTCGACCCGGTGCCCGTCTCGCTGGCGACGGAGTTCTTCCGCCGTCGGATCCGTTCACCTTACTTGCTGTCTGCGTCGCCCGTGACCGACGGGCTGCGGCAAATGACCCTGGCTTACGAGGCGGGGTGGGCGGGGGCGGTGATGAAGACCGCATTCGACAACGTCCCGATCCACATCCCATCCGAGTATATGTTCACCTTCGGTCCACAGACATACGGGAACTGTGACAACGTCTCCGGGCATGCCCTCGACCGTGTCTGTCGGGAAGTCGAGCAGCTGGTCAAGGACTGGCCGGACCGGCTCACCATGGCCTCGACCGGCGGACCCGTGACCGGCAACGACGAGTCCGACGCGGCCGGCTGGCAGTCGAACACCAGGAAGCTCGAAGCCGCCGGCGCTATGGGGATCGAGTATTCGCTTTCCTGCCCGCAAGGCGGCGACGGGACGGAGGGGGACATCGTCTCGCAGAACGCGGAGCTGACGGCCAAGATCATCGATTGGATCATGGCGATCGGCTCGCCGGACGTTCCCAAGTTGTTTAAGCTGACCGCGGCGGTCACCTCGATCGTCCCCATCATCCGCGCCATCCGCGATGTCCTCGACCGATATCCCGGCAAGCAGGCCGGCATCACGCTGGCCAACACGTTTCCGACCCTCGCATACCGACCCGCCGCGGACGGCCGGCCGTGGGAAGAGGCCGTTGTGGTCGGCATGAGCGGCGAGGGTGTCACGCCCATCTCCTACCTGACGCTGGCCAAGGCCGCCCCGGAAGGCGTGGTCATCTCCGGGAACGGCGGCCCGATGGACTACAAAGCCGCCATGGATTTCCTGGCCCTGGGCGTGCAGACGGTGCAGTTCTGTACCATCGTGATGAAGCACGGCTATGGGATCATTCGGGAGCTGGAGTCGGGGACCGCGTTCCTGATGCAGCAGCGCGGTATCCGCTCGATGCACGAGCTGATCGGCCTCACGCAGCCCGCGCCCATCACCGATTTCATGGCACTCAGCCCGGTGAAGAAGATTTCCTCGTTCGACCGCGAGCTATGCGTCTCGTGCGGAAACTGCACGCGCTGCCCGTATATGGCCATCGGACTGGATGACCAGTACCTGCCCGTGTCGGACGCGGCGAAATGCGTGGGCTGCTCGATCTGCGCCCAGAAGTGCGCCTTCGGGGCGATCAGCATGCGGGATCGGACGCCTGCGGAGCTTGAGATGTTAGTGGAAAGATGAACGCCCTGCGTACAGTTGATCGCGCAGGGATGAGTGCCCGGTAGGATCATGCGCCAGCGATGGTACTGTTCCGGATCGGATGAGGTGAATGAGCCGATGAAGCACATCGATTGTCGGGGTGCGGGCGACCGGACACTCTTCTGATCGGAGAGGACAAGCCATGGCGATTCGATTTGAAAATGGCATCGTGGTCACGCTGGGGAAGGACAATCGCGTCCTGTGGGGCCACACGGTGGTGACGGAGGACGACCGGGTGGCCGCCATCGGGAAGGTCGACGCCACGCAGGCGCGCTTCCCACGCGCCGAGGTTATCGACTGTTCGGGCAAGGTCATCCTTCCCGGTTTCCTGTGCACCCATCATCACTTCTACTCCACGATGGCCCGTGGGATGGCGCCTCCTGGGGAACCGGCCTCCAACTTCGTCGAGATTCTGGAGAGGTTGTGGTGGAAGCTGGACAAGGCGTTGTCCGAGGAGGACATCACGCTGTCGGCCCAGGTACCGTTGGCCGAGTGCATCCGCAACGGCACGACCACAATCATTGATCACCACGCCTCGCCCTCATGGCGCGATGGGTCACTGGACCTGCTCGAGAACGCGGTGCGCGGGGCCGGGCTGCGGGCGTCGCTGTGCTACGAAGTCTCCGATCGAAACCAGCCCGGGGGCGGGATCGCGGAGAACGAGCGTTTCATCCGTAAGACCGGCAAGGGCGACGGGCAGATCGCCGCCATGATGGGCCTGCACGCCTCCTTCACCCTGTCCGACGCCACGATCGATCGGTGCGTCGGCATTGCCAAGGACGGCGGCGTCGGCTGCCACATCCATGTGGCCGAGGACGCCGCGGACCGGGAAGACTCCGTGGCCAAGTACGGCGTGCCCACGGTCGAGCGCCTGCATCGACTCGGCGTCACCGGTGAGCGCTCGCTGTTCGTGCACTGCGTGCACATCGACGAGACCGAGATGGACACGATCGCGGCGACCAAGACCAGCGTCGCCCACAATCCCGAGTCGAATATGAACAACGCCGTCGGGGTGACCAAGGTCCTGACGATGCTGAAGAAAGGCGTGCTGGTCGGACTGGGAACCGATGGCATGTCCTCGGATATGCTAGCTCAAATGCGTTGCGCCTACCTGTTGCAGCGGCTCGATCAGCGCGATCCGCGAGTGGCCTTTATGGAAGCCCCGCAGCTGCTGCTCCAGAACAACGCCGCCATCTGCGAGCGTCAGTTCGGCCTGCGCCTGGGGGAGATCGCCGAGGGGCTTCCGGCCGACCTGGCGATCCTCGACTATCTGCCACCGACGCCCTTTGAGGCCAACAACTTCCTCGGTCACCTGATCTTCGGTATGGTCGACGCTACGGTCGACACGACAGTGTGCCGGGGCAAGATCCTGATGCGCGGCAAGAAGATTCTCACGCTGGACGAGGAGCGGATCACGGCGCGCTCGCGGGAGCTGGCGCCCAAGATGTGGCGAAGGTTATAGCTCAACTCCGAAGCGGTATTCGAGAGGGATGACAGGTAGATCATGGAACGCGTAGCTTTGTATCTGCAGGATGCCCATGAGTTGCGGGACGGCCTCGATTGGGTCCGCTATGCCGAGTCGAAGGGTGTCGAGGGAGTCTGGCAGGCGGAGTCGCGGCTGGTGCGGGATGCCATCGTCCCGATGGCCGCCTATGCCGCCGTCACCCAGACGATTAAGGTCGGCTCCGGAGTGATCAACAACTGGACTCGCAACATCGGCCTGCTGGCGGCGACGTTCCTCACGTTGGACGACCTGGCCCCCAATCGGATTTTGTGTGGAATCGGGGCCTGGTGGGATCCGCTGGCCAAGAACGTGGGCATCGAGCGTCGCAAACCTTTGGTTGCGATGCGCGAAACCGTCGAGGTGCTCAGGCGTCTTTTGCGCCTGGAACGCGTGACGTACCACGGGGAATTCCACCACCTGGAAGGGGTCGAGCTCGATGTCGTCCACGGGCGACGAGAGCCTCGGCATGTTCCCATCGTCATCGGCGCCACCGGGCCTAGCATGCTCGAGCTCGCCGGGGAGATCGGCGACGGCGTCCTATTGAACTACTGTGTCCCGGTCGAGTACAACGACAACGCCCTCGAGCACCTGGAGGCCGGTGCCCGCAAGGCCGGCAAGTCCCTGGATGACGTCGAACGGTATCAGCTGGTGGTTTGCTCGGTCGATGAGGATCGGGAGGCGGCGTTCGAATGCAGTCGCGAGCTGCTGACGCAGTACCTTGCCCAGCAACCCCATATTGCAGAGGCCAGCGGGGTCTCGAAGGACGTCGTGGCGCAGATCCAATCGATCCTCGGCTGGCCTGCCACCTACGACCAGATTAAGAGCGCCAAACACCTGGTCTCGGATGAGCTCGTGCAGCGCATCACCGCCTCGGGCACACCGGCCGAGGCCCGGGCCAAGGTGGACGAATACCGCAAGCGGGGCGCCACTTGCCCGATCCTATATGACGTCTGCGGTGACCCGAAGCTTCTGATCGACACGTTCACCTCGGCCTAAGATGAGATCGCCGGCGAAGCAGGGAAGCATTACGGAAGGATACGAACACCGCTGATGGCCGACACCACGCTCACTCGCTCCAAACAGCCCAACTCCTTGCATTGCTTCGTCTGCGGATTGGAGAACCCGGTCGGCCTGCGTCTGGCGTTCTACGACACGGGCCCGGGCGAGGTCACGGCCAGCATCACCGTGGCGGAGCGCTATCAAGGCTACCCGGGCGTCGTGCACGGTGGGATCGTCGCCGCCCTGTTAGATGAAGTCGTAGGGCGGGCGGCGATGGACGGCGACGTCTGGCGATTCATGATGACCGCCAAACTCGAGATGCGCTATCGCAAGCCGATCCCCATCGGCCAGCCGCTCCGCTTGGTCGGCCGCCTGCTCAAGCGTCGCGGGCGCCTGGCGACCACGCACGGCGAGGTCTGGCTGTCGGACGGCTCGCTCGGGGCGGAGGCGGACGCCGTGCTCTCCGACATCCCCGGGATGCCTGACGGGACCACTAATCTGGATGCCCTCGGATGGAAGGTTTACCCGGACTGAGACCCTCCGGGCGAAAGGCGAGCGATATGCCCTCACCCGACTATCATCGACCGCAGACTCTACCGGAAGCCTTGAAGCTCCTGCAAAGTGGGACGGCCTTGGGGGGCGGCACCCGCCTTTCGAGGGAAGCACGCCGCCTGGCTTCGATCGTGGACCTTCAGGCCCTGGGTTTGGACGGCATCGAGGACCAAGGGGGCGAATGGAACCTCGGCGCCAACGTGCGATTGCAGGCCCTGGTCGAGTCCGACAAAGGCTTGCCGCCGGCGCTCGTTGCTGCGTGCCGGTTGGAGGCCGGGCTGAACCTACGGAACATGGCGACGCTCGGCGGAACGATCATGGCTGCCGGAGGCCGGTCGGCATTGGTCACCTCGCTGCTAGCCCTGGATGCCCAAGTGGGCTTGGAGCCCGAGGCGATGGCCGAGCCGCTGGACGCGCTCCTCGGGCGCAGGGTGGATGGTCTGGCAGGCCGTCTGATCGTGGATGTCCGGTTCGCCAGGGGTGTGGAACTGGCGTACGAGCAGGTGGCGCGTTCGCCTGCGGATCGACCGATTGTGTGCGCTGCGGTGGGTCGAACCCCGGGGCGAGCCGGGCTCGTGATCGCCTTGGGCGGGTTCGGCGAGAGGCCGATCCTGGTGGGCGACGCGCGAGCGGCCGTAAGTGCCTACGCTCACGCCGAAGACGCCTGGGCCAGCGCGGAGTACCGATCGGCGGTGGCCGGGGTCTTGGTGCGCCGACTGTTGGCGGAGGTGGCCTGATGCGCGTCGCCTTCAGCCTGAACGGTCGGCCCATCGACATGGATGTCCCTGCCGAAACGACGCTCCTGGACTTGCTGCGTGAGGAGCTGGCCACCTTCGGTGTCAAACGCGGGTGCGAGACCGGCGAGTGCGGTGCGTGCACCGTACTCCTGGATGGGCGGCCGGTGAACTCGTGCGTGATGTTCGCTGCCCAAGCGACAGGACATACCGTTCAGACTATCGAGTCGATCGGGGAGCACCCCGAGCAGGGCTGGAAGTCCACACGCGGCCTCAATCCGATCCAGCAGGCATTCGTCGAGACCGGGGCGATTCAGTGTGGGTATTGCACCCCGGCGATGGTCCTGGCGGCCAAAGCCTTGCTGGACCGCGAGACCTCGCCCACCGAGGTGCAGGTGCGGGAGGCGCTCGCCGGCGTCCTGTGCCGATGCACCGGTTACCTCAAGCCTGTCCAGGCGGTGCTGAGGGCAGCGGCTGTTCTGCGCGGGGAGGCCGTCGAGCCGATCGAGGGTCCCATTCCTGCGCCCCCGGACCTGTTTCCGCCACCGGGCAGGCCGGCCGCCGATGCGGGTCCCTCGGAGGCAGATGGGACGACTCGCACGCGCGTCCTGCCCTGGATTCAGGTCTCGCCGCACACCCCCGTCTGGACCTCGATCGGCAAGCCCGAGCCCAAGGTCGACGCCATCAAACTGGTGCAGGGCAAGCCGGCGTTCGCCGCCGACATGGAGATGCGCAGCATGCTGGTGGCCAAAATCCTGCACAGCCCGGTGGCGCATGCCAGGATCAAGCGCATCGATGCCGCCTTGGCGCGCGCCTTGCCGGGGGTCGCGGCCGTCCTGACATGGCACGACCTGCCGCGCGTGGTTTACTCAACGGCCGGCCAATCCGATCCGATCCCCGGCCCGTTGGATAGTTTCTCGCTGGACAATAAGGTGCGTTTTGTCGGCGACCGCGTCGCCCTGGTTGCAGCGGAGACGGAGGCGATCGCCGAGCAGGCGCTGGGTCTGATCGAGGTCGAGTACGAAAGCCTCCCGGCGATCCTCGACCCGGCCGAGGCGATGCAGCCCGGGGCGCCACGCATTCACGAAGAACCCGAGTATGTCAACTTCGCCGAGTCGGATCCGTCCCGCAATCTCGCCGCGCACATCGCCATCGATATCGGCGATGTGGAGAGAGGGCTGCTGGAAGCGGACATGGTGATCGAAGGCGACTACGAGGTGCCCAAGGTCCAGCAGGCATCGATCGAGCCCCACGTCGTGATCACGTACTGGGACGAAGACGACCGGTTGGTGATCCGCACCAGCACCCAGGTGCCGTTCCATGTCCGCCGTCAGCTGGCGCCGGTCCTGGGCCTGCCTCCCAAGCGCATCCGCGTGATCAAGCCGCGGATCGGCGGCGGGTTTGGCGGTAAGCAAGAGGTCATGATCGAGGACGTAGCCGCCCACTTGACGATCGCCACAGGCCGGCCGGTGCGTTTCGCCTACACCCGCGCCGAGGAGTTCACGGCCGGCCGATCGCGGCACCCGATGCGCATACACATGCGAACCGGGGTCAAACGCGACGGAACGATCACGGCCAACGAGATGATGGTGCTGAGCGATACCGGCGCCTATGGCTGCCACGCGCTGACCGTCACGGGCAACACCGGTCACAAGTCGATGGCGCTGTATGTCGGCGATGGCCCGTACCGACGCGCGCCCAACATCCGATTCCATGCCGATATCGTCTACACCAACACGCCGCCGTCCGGGGCCTTCCGTGGCTACGGTGTCCCGCAGGGCTATTGGGCGGTCGAGCGCCACATGGAGAAAGTGGCGCGGCAGTTGGGCGTCGACCCGTTGGCGTTTCGGTTGAAGAACGCCTTGCGGTCGGGCGAGCTGCACCCCTTCAGCACCGCGTGGTCGGAAGGCCGCCAGCCGCGCCCAGAGACGATCAACACCTGCGGCCTGGAGGACTGCGTGCGCCAGGGGGCGTTGGCTGCCGGCTGGGCCGAGAAGTATGCCGATCCATCCTGGCACGAGGTCCCAGGCAAACCACAC
>JBGOYQ010000023.1:0-9573 GCA_041479735.1 Anaerolineae bacterium
CAAGTATACCCGACTTAGCGCAGCCTTTACGGCTCATGCGGGGAAAACGAGCGCCAGCAGCTCTTGGCCGGGGATCGCCGGGCCGGTCCGTGAGGCCCACAACAGGAACTCGACGTTGCCTTTTGGCCCGATCAGAGGCGACCGAATCAGACCTAGCGGCCGAAGCCCCAGGCCGGGCAGGGACTCGATCACCTCGGTCAGGACGCGCCGATGAACCACAGGGTCCTTCACCACCCCGCCGCGGCCAACGAGCGACCGGCCGGCCTCGAATTGGGGCTTGACCAGGGCGATCACCTCCCCGTTCGGCTCCAGCCAGCCGGTCATGGCCGGGAGGAGCAGACGCAGACTGATGAAGGCGGCGTCGACCGTGGCCAAGCCAATGGTCTCGGGCAGGTTCTCGAGATGGCGCGCGTTGGTCCGCTCCATGACGACCACACGCGGGTCGGTTCGCAGCCGCCAGTGCAGGATACCGTGACCTACGTCGATGGCGTAGACGCGCTCCGCCCCGGCCTGCAGCATACAATCGGTGAAGCCGCCGGTCGACGCACCGACGTCGGCGCAAACCCGGCCTGCGACGGAAACAGGGAAGGCCGCCAGGGCTGCGGCCAGCTTGTCACCGCCGCGCGAAACGAACCGAGGCTGGGCGTCGACGGTGAGGTCGTCGTCGGGGCCGACGGCACGTGAAGCTTTGTCGGCCACCTCGCCATTGACGCGCACTTCCCCGGCCATCACCAGACGCTGGGCCGCGGTCCGACTGTCCGCCAACCCAAGCGTCACCAGTTTCTGGTCGAGCCGCTCCCGCTTCGTCACGTCGACGTCCCGCTGCTCTCTCCGGTGCCCCAAGCCCGTGCGCCATGCGGATCTGCCCAAGCGCTGGACGTATGCACGCTTGTGAGGGGATCCGGATGGCTGCCCTCGCCTTGTCCGGCACACTCGCACCGCAAGGATCGATTATAGCGGCAGGTTGGGTGCGCCCCGGCGACCTCGTCCAGGCTCTCGCCCCACATCAAGTTCTCTGACCTAACGCGAGATTCATCATTGACTCACGCCATGTTCAAGTTGACGTGGTATGCATGTAGTTTGGATTGACGGCGGTGTCTCGAATCGGCGCGACAACGTCATGTCGGCCCGGTCCAACCTCAGGAGCCGAAGACGAATTGGGTAGAAGAGCATGCAGCGCACAACTTCTCGCAGGCGATGGACATGGGGACTATTCGGGCTCACGGCCCTCGTCGGGATTTCTCTGGCTGGCCTGGCGATTGCGAACTGGCCTTTCCTGGCCGCGCAAGGCTCTGACCTCCTCCGGATGATGATCGGCGATAGGCTTGTCGCCAACCTCGAGAACGACTTCTATCAGGCCCGGGACAGCTTGCACCAATTCAAGCAGACTGTGCGGCCGGCCCCACCCGACTCTCCTTGGGCAGGTGAGCCGAACACCGCGGCCTCGGCGCCCAGCACACCCAACGCCCAACCGGGCTCGCACACCGCCCAGCACGCAGCCGCCGTCGTGCCGACTCCCTGGAACTTGCCCAGCCTATCGCCCTTGTCACCAGCGCGCGGAGAGGGACTCTGGACGCCCCTGACGCTGGACCCCGCCGGCCGGCCAATTGTAGCCAAGACGTTCCTGCACCCGGATGTTCTGCGCCCGTACGCCTACGTCGCGGTTGTGGCCTTTGACCTGAACGCCACGCGGCTGCATTTTGTCTTGGGCTACGACGAGCCCGCCTCGCCCGTCCAGGTCAGCCGGCCGGGGAGCATCCCTGCCACCGACCTGCAGCCTGGCGTGCTGCTGGCAGCATTCAACGGAGGCTTCAAGGTCCGCCACGGCCACTTCGGCGCCATGGTCGACGGCGTCACTGTCCTGCCCCCGCGCGAGGATCTGGGCACCGTAGCGATCTATGCCGACGGCCACGTCGCCTTGGGCGCCTGGGGAACGGACTTCGGCGCCACCCCGGATATGATCGCCTGGCGCCAGAACGGTCCCCTGTTGATCCGCCACGGGATGGCGGCCGATCCGGCGACGACCGATACCCCCGCCGTTTGGGGTCAGATCGTGGGCGGGAAGACGGCTACCTGGCGCTCGGGCCTGGGCTTAAGCGCCGACGGGCGGACGCTGTACTACGCCGTCGGACCAAGTCTGACGCTGGCGTCACTGACTCGGGCGCTGCTGCTCGCAGGGTCTGCAAATGCCATCCAGCTCGACATGAACGACTACTGGGTCCATCTCGACTCCTTCCAGACCGTCGCCGGCCGGATGCACTCTCAGCCCCTGCTTCCAGAAATGGCAACCCAGGGGGACAAGCGCTTCCTGGATCGCAACAGCCGGGACTTCTTCTATCTGACAGCAGCCCCCTAAGACTTTTCGGAAGAGGCGGCTCCGGAGTGCTGGAGTTCGCATACATGCTGGTTGGGGCGGCGCCCCAACCACCATGTTTTCGATCGCTTCACACCCTTATACCGTTCCTCCGCAACCTGCCAGAAGGCCGCGCGAGATGCGCCCTGGCCCGCCCTTGCTTGTCCTCGAACGCCGTTGAGGGTATCATCCCTCGCATGTTGGTTGCGCTCATCCAATCGATGCGTCCTCGGCAATGGCCGAAGAATCTTTTCGTCTTTGCCGCGCTGGTCTTCGACCTGCAGATCTTCAAGCTGCAGCCGCTGCTCCACACGTTGGCGGGGTTCGCCATCTTGTGCCTGGCGTCGAGCACGGTCTATCTGGTCAACGACCTGGCGGATATCGAGGGGGACCGGCTCCATCCGGCCAAGCGCAATCGCCCGATCGCCTCCGGGCGGCTGGCGCCCAGGGTAGCCGCGGTCGCGGCGGCCGTGCTTGGGATCGCCGCCATCGGCGTCAGCTTCGCCCTCGGCCTGAGGTTCGGCGTCATTATCGCCGCCTACGTTGTCCTCAACCTGCTGTACTCCTTCTACCTGAAACACGTGCCGATCATCGACGTGTTCGTCGTGGCGGCCGGCTTTGTCTTCCGGGTCGCGGCCGGGGTGGTCCTGATCCAGGTGGCACGCTTCTCCCCGTGGCTGTACATCTGTGTCACGCTGCTGGCGCTCTACATTGGCTTCGGCAAACGCCGGGCGGAAATGGTCTTGCTGGCCGACGGCGCCGAGGCCCATCGCAAGGTCCTGGACGGGTACACGATCCCCTTCCTCGATCAGCTCATCGTCATCGTCTCGGCGACCACCATCGTCGGTTACTCGTTCTACACCTTCTCGGCCGAGAACCTCCCCCCAAACCACACAATGATGCTGACCATCCCGTTCGTCATCTACGGCATCTTCCGCTATTTGTACCTGGTCCACGTCGAGAACAGCGGCGGCGCGCCGGAAGAGCTCGTCCTGACCGATCGGCCGTTGATGGCGACCATCGGCCTGTGGGGCATGGCGTGCGTTCTGGTTCTGTACCTCGGGCGATGACGCTCGCCCGGGCACCGGGAAAAGCCATCCTGTTCGGCGAGCACGCCGTCGTGTACGGGCGGCCGGCGATCGCCGTCCCCATATCACAGGTTGCGGCCACGGCCGAGGTCACTGATCTGGCTGACGGCGATCCCGGCGACGTGTGGATCGAGGCGCCGGATATCCATGCCAGCCTGCGCCTGAGCCAAGCCGCGGCCGACGATCCAATTGTCCAGATCGTACGGTTGACGCTGGAGGCGTTGGCGCTGGTCGAGGCGCCGTCGCTGCGCCTGGTGGTCCACTCCACGGTCCCGATGGCTGCCGGGCTCGGTTCGGGCGCGGCCCTTTCCGTTGCGATCGTGCGCGCCCTGAGCGGGCACCTGGGCTGTAGCCTGTCTCTCGAACGACAGTCGGAGCTGGCCTTCGAGGTCGAGAAGCTGCATCACAGGACCCCTTCGGGGATCGACAACACGGTCGTCACGTTCGCACAGCCGGTGTACTACCGGCGCGGGCACCCACCGGAGAGGCTGGCGATCCAGGCACCCTTCCATTTGGTCATCGGCGATACCGGCCGAGCCTCGCCCACGTCGTCGGCGGTCGGTCAGGTGCGGGAGCGCTGGCAGGCTAATCGGCCGGTGATAGAGGCGACGTTCGACTCGATCGCCTCGGTGGTCGAACGGGCGCGCGCGGCGATCGCGACCGACACCGCCGCTATCGGACCGTTGATGGACGAGAACCAGGCTTGGCTCGAGCGGCTCGGCGTCTCGAGCCTCGAGCTCGATCACCTGATCGCCGCCGCGCGGCTCGCCGGCGCGGGTGGCGCCAAGCTCTCGGGGGCTGGGATGGGCGGCAATATGATCGCGCTCGTCGCCGAGTCCGACTCTTCTGCCGTGGAGGCCGCGCTGCGCGAGGCCGGCGCCGTAAGGACGATCGCGACCGAGGTCAGCGGATGATCTTCCTCAAACTGGGCGGATCGCTGATCACCGACAAGAACCGGCCCGAAACTGCCCGAACGGACGTCCTCGACCGGCTGGCGCGTGAGATCGCCGATGGCATGCGGGCCAACCCCAGGATGCAGCTTTTACTCGGGCACGGTTCGGGTTCATTTGGCCATCATGCGGCGACGCGCTACGGCACGCATCAGGGCGCCACGAATCAGGAGGACTGGCTCGGCTTCGCCGAAGTGTGGCGCGTCGCCAATCGGTTGAACCGATTGGTGATCGACGCCCTGTGCGGCGCCGGGCTGCCGGCGATGTCGTTCCCGCCGTCCGCCTCCGGGATCACCGCGGACGGCGAGTTGACGGACCTGTCGACCGAGCCGGTGGAGCGCGCCCTGGCAGCCGGCGTCTTGCCCGTCGTAGCGGGGGATGTGGCCTTCGACCGCCGTCGGGGGTCGACAATCGTCTCGACGGAGCGTGTCTTCGGGTACCTGGCGCCCCGCCTCCGCCCGACCCGTCTGCTTTTCGCCGGGGTCGACGCCGGTGTCTTCGCCGATTTCCCAGCCAACACCCGGTTGTACCCGGTGGTGAACGAAGCCGAACTGGCACATTCTACGATCACCGGGTCGGCGGCGACCGATGTGACCGGAGGAATGGCCGACAAAGTTCGTCAGGCCATGGCGCTCGTACACTTGTTGCCCGGCCTCGAGGTCCGCATTTTCTCGGGAGAGGTGCCGGGCATGGTCGCTCGAGCTCTAGCCGGCGAACCGGTCGGCACCCTCGTACGCCCCGCCTAACCTGGTCTGCGCCCGGCTGCGATTGCGCACAGGAAAGACAGCACTTGCCGGACCCCCGCCCGTGTTCTAGACTCATCGTGACGCACGTGCGGCAAATAGAACGCGTGGGGCGGCGGCCGCGGGGTTGGCCCACCGATCGCCAGGTGCGCGCCCCGTCGCACGTGATCGGGTCCCACCGAAGGAGGCTGCTCATGACGGAACGCAAGAAGGTCACCCTGCCGACCTTGTTTGGCAAGGTGGCCAAAGGTGAACAGATCACGATGCTTACCTGCTACGACTATCCAACGGCCTACCTCCAGGAGCAAGCCGGGATCGACATAATCCTGGTCGGGGACAGCCTGGGCATGACCATGCTGGGATACGAATCCACACTGCCGGTCACGATGGAGGACATGATCCGCCACGCGCAGGCCGTGCGCCGCGGATCCGCCAATGCCTGGCTGATCGGCGACATGCCCTACATGAGCTATCAGCCCAGCGTCGAGACCGCCATCCGCAACGCCGGCCGCTTCATGGCGGAAGCCGGCTGCGATGCCATCAAGCTCGAGGGCGGCATCGAAATGGCCGATCGTATCGCCGGCATCGTCCGGGCCGGCATCCCAGCGATGGGCCACCTTGGCCTGACGCCTCAAAGCGCCTCGGCCCTGGGCGGATACCGGGTTCAAGGCAAGGGCGCGCTGCAAGCGAAGAAGATCGTCGATGATGCCAAGGCTTTGGAGGATGCAGGCGCGTACGCGGTGTTACTCGAGATGGTCCCCGACCGCTTGTGCCAGGTCATTACGCAGCGGGCGCAGAAGAGCTTCATCATCAGCCTGGGATCCGGCCCTGAGGCTCACGGCCAGCTGCTCATATACCACGACATGTTCGGCCTATACCCACGATTCAAGCCCAAGATGGCCAAGGTCTTCGGCCAGGCCGGCCAGGTGATCCTCGACGGGCTCAAGGAGTACGTCGCCGAGGTGACCGGCAAGCAATTCCCCCAACCCGAAAACTGGTTCGGCATGCCGGATGAGGAGTACGACGAGCTCATCCGCCTGCTTCGATAATCGCATCTTCGGGCAAGTGTCGGGAGGCTCCGATGGACGGTAAGCTTCGTGCGCTGCTGAAGGTCCCCACAGATCGGCTGGATGCGATCAACGCCATCCTGCTGGATCCGGGGATGCGGGTCATCGACGATGTCCTGCAGGTCGTGGCCAAGTACGGTACGCCGGAGGAGATCAATCAGAAGGCGGAGACCGCCGGTCGACTATCGACGCTGCTGGCTCGGGTCGAGAAGGACCACGCAGAGAACATGAAAGCGTTGCGATGGCTGACCGAGCAGCGAGACAAACGCGCCTTCATCGGCCTGGCCGACTACCGCCGAAGGGTGCTCGGCGCCAAGGCCGCCGCGACCGAGTTCCGGGACGAGTATGCCGTTACACTGGAGGTCAGCGCGGCGCAGTATTTCTCCTGGATCATCGACGCCGCCGAGCGGGCCATCGACCAACAGACGCTGATGCCTGCCCGATTTATCCAGGTGCGCAAGATGAAGGAGCAGGAGGCCGACGGGGACCTGCCGGCCTTCGCCGCCGCCATGCAGATCATCGGCGCCTCGTATGTGGCGACGCTCGACACTAAAGGCACCGACGGCTCGAACGTACATCTGGGCGGCCCCGAGACCATCACCGGCTACTTCGGAGGCATCGGCCAGCCGAACGATTATCCGCTCAAGTGGATCGACGAGTATTTGTACTACTACACCAACTACGGAGTCCAGGAAGTGCTCAACATCAACTCGGGCACGATCCTGGCCGGCTACTTGTTGCATCGCCTGGGCATCAACATCCGCTTCAAGATTTCCGTCTTCATGGGCAACGACAACCCGTACGCGGCGCTGTGGACGCTCATCGGGGCCAAGCTGTTCTCGCGTGACGACGGCAGCTCGTCCTTGATCGCCTTCAACTGGGGCAACTCGATCAACAACCAGACGATGGAGATCACGGCGCAGTTCCGGAAGGACCTCGGCTTCGAGGACGTCGTGCGCTTCGAACACCACATCACCGAGGCCTACAAGAGCATCGTTCGCCAGCCCTACAATCGACGCGATGAGCTCGTGGCCATCGCCGATCACGTGGCCAATATCTCCGCCAAACACGAGGGCGGCGAGCCCGAGATCGAACAGACCCTTAAGCACCCGTCCGACATCCTGGACTACTTCCGCGACCGGAAGGAGGTGGTTGACTCGGGCGACTGGGACAACTTGACGCGCAACTTCCAGGACAAGGTCGACTCGGCCAATCGCACGGCCAGGGCTCTGACCGAGCACGGCCTATCATTCGTTGCCGCGCAAAATCTACACTGCTAGCGCCGTTAAGGCGTCGACGATCGCGTAGCGAGCCAACATTGGCAGGGGTCAATCCCCGCAACGAAGAGGCGCCCGGCGGCAAGCCGGGCGCCTCTTCGTTGCGGGCCAACGTCTGATTCAGGGAGTCGGCGTGGGGGACGGACCAGAAGGTGTCGGCGGGGCATCCATTGGCGGCACTTGGGCCGGGTTGCCGGAGAAGTCGACCGCACCCGACCACACCCAGCCGTCCTTCCCCGCCCCGATTCGATGGATGAAGTACCAGGGTCCGATCGGCGAGCCGGTATATTGGCCGTACACGTCTGCCGCCTGACCCTGAACGAAGAGGTCGAGCTGCTCGTAAACCTCGCCCGGGCCGGTTCGAACTGCGACGGTGTACTTGGCCGTCGCCGTCGGTGACGTCGAGCTGGCCGTCGGTGCCGGCGTCGAGGTCGCCAGGGTCGGCGTGGCCGTGGGTGAGGCCGGGACCGGCGACGGAGTCAGCGTGATCGCCTGGCTCGTGAGCTGCGCGATGGCCTCGGCTGTGTGAATGACCTGGTCACTCGTCAGCGTCGGAGCGGCCGGGGTTGCCCGGGAGGAGCAGCCGGCCGCCATCGCGGCGAGAAGCAGGAATAACGCGAATACCGGTTGCTTCATGTGTGAGCCTCCGTGCAGCGCCCGCGGTCTAGCCAATCCATCCGGGGCCAAGCGAGTATACCGCAGGGGGAGGAAAAGGGTGTCCGCCGGGTCACGGCACGCTCCGTGCAGGCCGTTGGTACAACGGTCCTCTCATCCGTGTTCACCAGCTTGGGTATGATGGGGGTATGCGGAGCCAACCACCTGGCACGTCTCAAGCACGGGTACCCCGCGTTGCGGCGCCAACCGCGGCGGGCAAGGACGCGCCCAGCGCGCCTGCAAGAGACAAATCCGAGCTCGAGGTATCAGGCGAGCGGCTTGAAGCCGCACGGCGGCGCCTGCTGTCGGCTGCGATCGCATTCTGCGACGGATCGATCAGCGTCGGCCAGCTGCGCGCCGTTCGTGAGCTCATGCGCGAGCAAGAAGTGCGTGTAGTCCAACTTCAAGGCTCGAATCCCGCCCCATTCGTCCAGTCTCAGAAGGCGAGCTCGGCTCTCGAGCCTTCCCTCTCCGAAGCGCTTCCGGACGACGACTTGGATGGCGAGCCCGAGGCGGGGACTTCGTCGGGCGACTTGGACAGTGACCTCCAGCGCATGCTCGACTTGCTCGACCGCAAGCTGCAGCAGCTGGAACAGGACTTCCAGCAGGGTCGCGTCAACGCCTCGCAGTATCGGGCCATTCGCCGGCACTACATGGAACAGCGCGAAGTCGCCATGCGGCTCCGCCAGTCTTACCCCGACAGCGACCGGTGGCGGGTGGTGCTCGAGGAGGGCAAGACCACCTTCTTGATGCAGCTCAATGAGGCCGTCTGCCACGGGATCGCCCTGTATGATTTGGGGACGCGCCAGCGCATCTACCTGCAGGGCAACCTGCCGCCGGCCGCCGAAGAGGCCATGGCCCTGTTGCGCACATTCGGTCCGACCCGCGCAGATGCGCCGGCCGGCCGCATGATGGCGACCCAGGCCGAGGACGGATCCTCCCTGCTCCTGATCCCCGGCCAGAATACTGCCGCCCTGGTGGTGTTTTCACAACAACCGCCAGGATGGCAGGTGCGGGCCCTGCGCGAGGTGCACCGCAACTTCGAGACGGCCAACAAGGGCGCTTTGGCACGCGGTGACACTCGTTCGCTAGTCTTCCCCGACCTTACACGGTTCACCCGCTCCTAGTCGCGGTCCTTCCTTTACACCGACTAAGCCTCGGCTGCAATCCGCCGCACGCTTGCCGACGATGCCAGCCAATTCGATTTAGGCGCTTGTCCTGTTCTCCTTCGCTGTCTCCTTCGGTGCCGTCGTCTCGACAGGTCCGGTTGGGGAGGTGTTCAATCCTGTGGGTGTACCCCCTAGGGTGCGTCACGTTTCTCTGCCATGGCAGTCCCCTCACAGGTGCGAGGGCGCTGGCTAAAGCCTGCAACTACGAGCCGCCGCAAGAGGCGGTGGGATTTGATCGTGTAGCAGCACCCCCTCGGGTGCGTCACGTTTCC
>JBGOYQ010000024.1:0-9462 GCA_041479735.1 Anaerolineae bacterium
CAGCTTCCTCAGGCTCCAGCTGGTCGATCGCACCGGCACGATCTCGGCCAGGCTGTGGGAGGGCGCCGAGGAAGGTCTGGAAGCCGCCGGCCGTACGGGCGTGGTCAAGATCGAAGGCGACGTGGAGCGGTTTCGCGATCATCTGCAGGTCCGCATCCTCCGAATGCGTTCGGCCGGGACCGGCGAGTTCGATCCCGCTGATCTGACTGCCACCGCCAGGCGGCCTGTGGAGGAGATGAACGCGGCCATCGATCAGGCCGTGGCCAGTATTCAGGACCCCCACCTGGGCGCACTCGTCCGCCACTTCTTCGAGGAGGCAGGCTTTCGCGGTCAGCTCGAACGCCTACCTGCCGGGCGTCGCGTGCATCACGCCTACCGCGGCGGGCTGCTGGAACACGTCTTCGAGGTCTTGCGCCTCAGCCGCCCGCTGATCGAGCTCTAACCGGAAATCGACGCCGACCTGCTGACCGCGGGGATCTTGCTCCACGACCTCGGCAAGCTTCAGGAACTGGGGGGCGAGGACGGGATGGAGTACACCGACGCCGGTCGGCTCCTTGGCCACGTGGTAATCGGCGCCGAGCAGGTGGCGGAGGCCATCGGTTCGATACCGGATTTTCCGGCCGCTCAGGCCATGCAGCTCCATCACATGATTCTGGCGCACCACGGTAGGTTCGAGTGGGGTTCTCCACGACGGCCAAAGACGCTGGAAGCGGTCGCGCTCCACCATCTGGAGAACCTGGATGGTCAGGTGAACCGCTTCCGCAGCCTGATCGAGGCCGCCCGCCAATCTGGGCGAACGTGGACGGAATATGACAGCCTGCTCGAGCGGGCTTTGTACGCAGGGGAAGAGGACCTGAGCCCGGAGGAAGCCGGTCAGGCGAGCTAAGCATCGAAACGGAGGCGCCGATCCAAGGAGATGCATGCGCGAGGTCGGCCGGCAGCTCTGGCACCAACCGCTACCCGTAAGGACACGGGGTGGTCCGCCAGCCTCCCTGGACAGGCCTGACGGGATAGGATAGAATGCAGATGGCATCTTCTGCGAATGCCCGTGGGAGGCAGTGTTGGCCAACATCCGATCCGCGAAAAAGCGCATGCGCCAGAACCCGAAGCGCCAGGCGCGCAATCAGCGAGTCCGCACCCGTGCAAGGACCTATGTCAAGCTGGCCCGGACATCCATCGACGGCCAGGATCCGGCCGCGGCGGCGGAGGCGGTGAAGCAGGCCATCAGCGAGCTCGATCGGGCGGCCGCGAAGGGCGTGCTTCATGCCAACAATGCCTCGCGGCGCAAGGCGCGGTTGATGAAGCAGCTGGCCAAGACACACAAGGGGTCCTGACCCGACGCCTGTGGCCCGCATGATGATGGATCTGCGACGCGTCGATGGACGCGTCGCTTTTCATTCGACATGCGGCCCCATGCTATAATCCCCGATCGCCGCCATGTTCGACCTTGAGCTATCTTCTCTCACGGCCTCAGTCCGCCAGTCCTTCAATCGGATGGGGGTGCCTGCGCCGGACAATCTCGACTGGATCCCGCTCCCATTTGCCGGCACCTGGGGGTTCGGTACGCCGGCCTGCTTCCAGGCGGCGGCCGCCGAAGCCAAGGCGGGCAAGCGGGTCAACGTCCCTGAGCGGGCGCAGGAGCTAGCCCGCCTGGTCGCCGCGGGGGTCACCCCGCCGCCAGGCATCCAACGACTCAGCGCGGACAAAGCCTACCTGAACGCGTACTTCGATATGCAGTATTTCGCTGGCCGGGTCGTCGACGCGGCCATCGATCAGGCGGCCGATTTCGGCCGCGGCGCCCCTCGCGAGGAGCGCATCATGGTCGAGTACGCGCAGCCGAACACCCACCATTCGTTTCATATCGGGCACGCCCGCAACACGTTGCTTGGCGAATGCCTGGCCCGGCTGGTCGAGTTTGCCGGGTTCGAGACCATCCGGGCTTCGTATCCGGGGGACATCGGGCTGGGTGTCATCACGTGCGTCTGGGCATACCAGCGCTTCCATCAGGGCCAGGAGCCGGAAGGTATCCACGCGCGCGGGCAGTGGATGCTCAAGATCTACGCCGACGCCACCAGCCTGCTGACGCAGCGCGATGGCGAGACCCCGGAAGAACGCGCCCGCCGCGATGCCTACGAGGCCGAGCGGCGTGACCTGTATCGCCGTTGGGACCAGGGTGATCGCGAAGTCCGCGAGTTGTGGATGCGGACACGCCGCTGGAGCCTGGATGAGCTCGAGGACATCCTGCGGATCCTCGACGTCAAGATGGATGTGTTCTTCTTCGAGAGTGAGGTCGAGGAGCCGGCCAAAGCCATCGTCAAGGAGCTGATCGAGCGCGGCATTGCCGAGGACGAGCGCCCGGCCGGCCCGGTCATCGTCAAGATCGACGACAAGCTGGGCCTGAAGAAGGAGAAGTACCGCACGGCCGTGATCCTGCGCAGCGACGGGACAACTCTGTACCTGACCAAAGACCTGGCGTTGGCCAAGCAGAAGTTCGAGCAGTTCCAGGTCGACCGTTCGATCTACGTCGTCGATGTCCGCCAAAGCCTTCACTTCCAGCAAGCCTTCAAGATTCTGGAGCTTTACGGCTTTCCTCAGGCGGCCAGGTGCTACCACCTCGCCTACGGTTTCGTGACGCTGCCCGAGGGGGCTATGTCGGCCCGGCGAGGCAACGTCATCTTCTTCAAGGACGTCCTCGACGAAGCGCATCGCCGGGTGCTGGCGGCGATCGCCGAAAAGAACCCCGAACTGCCCGAAGCCGAGCGCGATGCGGTGGCCGCCCAGGTCGGGTTAGGCGCGTTGGCCTATGCCCTGCTCTCGGTGGACAACACCAAGGACATCGTCTTCGACTGGGACAGCGCCTTGAGCTTCGACGGCCAATCGGGACCCTATATTCAGAACGCCCACGTCCGCGCCAACTCTATTCTCCGGAAGGCCGGCGGGTTTCCGGCCGCCTCGGTCTTCGAACACACGCTCGACCCGTTCGAGGTCGAGCTGATCGACCGGATCTCGCGTTTCCCCAGGGTCGTTCAGCAGGCTGCCGAGGAGTACAAGCCGCTGCATATGGCCAACTACGCGTTCGATCTGGCCAAGGCCTTTCACGGGTTTTACCACGCGGTGCCCGTCCTTCAGTCGCCGACGGTCCCCATCCGGGAGGCCAGGCTGCGCCTGGTCGCGGCCGCACGGCAAACACTCGCCAATGCCTTACAGCTGCTTGACATCCATGCGCCGGAGGTCATGTAGCCCGAGGACTCATCCGTTGCCTGCGTGAGCAGTCGACCTGGGGATCGGATTCATCGCAAACATTCGCCTTGAGTCGAGGAGAAGTCAATCGCCATGGAACGACAACGGGTCATCATCATGGGCGCCGCCGGGCGTGATTTCCACAATTTCAATGTGTACTTCCGAGGAAATCAGGGTTATGAAGTCGTCGCGTTCACGGCGACCCAGATCCCCAACATCGAGGGGCGCGTCTACCCGCCGGCGCTGGCGGGCCCGGCCTACCCTAAGGGCATACCCATTCACCCCGAGAGTGAGCTGGTCCCTCTGATCCGGTCCCTGCGCGCCGATCAAGTCATCTTCGCCTACAGCGATGTCTCACACCAGTATGTGATGCACAAGGCCTCCCAGGTCCTTGCGGCCGGCGCGGATTTCCGGCTGATGGGGGCTGGCACCACACAGCTAAAGTCGAACAAGCCGGTCGTGTCGATCTGCGCCGTCCGCACCGGAAGCGGCAAGAGCCAGACGACCCGCCGCGTCGCCGGGATCCTGAGGGAGATGGGTTATTCGGTGGCGGCCATTCGTCACCCGATGCCGTACGGCGACCTGGTGAAACAGGCCGTTCAGCGCTTCGCCTCCTATGACGACCTGAAAGCCCAGGACTGCACTATCGAGGAACGCGAGGAGTATGAACCGCACATCGACCGGGGGGTCGTCGTGTTCGCCGGCGTGGATTACGAGCGGATCCTGCGGCTGGCCGAGCAGGAAGTAGACATCATCCTGTGGGATGGCGGGAACAACGATCTGCCCTTCTATCGGAGCGACCTGCAGATCGTCGTCGTCGACCCCCATCGGCCGGGACATGAGCGCAACTACCATCCCGGCGAGGCCAATCTGATCTCGGCCGATGTCCTGGTGATCAACAAGGTCGACACGGCCGAACCGGCCGGCGTACTGGAGGTCCGGGAGAGCATTCGGCAGCTGAACCCCAAGGCTACGGTCATCGAGGCGGCTTCGCCCATCTTCGTCGACGATCCGGACGCCATCCGGGGTAAGCGCGTGCTGGTCATCGAGGACGGGCCGACGCTGACCCATGGCGAGATGGCCTACGGCGCCGGCTGGGTGGCGGCCCGCCGATTCGGAGCGAGCGAGATCATCGACCCGCGGCCGTTTGCCGTCGGGACGATCGCAGCCATTTACCGCAAATACCCAACGACGGGCAATGTCCTGCCGGCCATGGGTTACAGCGACGAGCAGATCCGCGAACTCGAACAAACCATCAACGCCTCCAATGCCGACCTCGTCCTGGTCGGAACGCCGATCGACCTGGGGCGGGTGCTCAAGATCAAGAAGCCGACGCAGCGTGTCCGCTACGAGCTTCAGGAGATCGGCCAGCCCACGCTGGTGGACATCCTATCAAAGCGCTTCGAGCGCAAGCGCTGAGCACGCCTGCGCAGCAATGGCCGCCCGCAAAGCGTCCTTGCCTCGCCTGGATTGGAGTGGCCGCCGCGACGAGATCGATTTAGAGGCGGCCGAACTCCTCTTGCAGGAGATCGTCCTACCGGGCGGAGGCTTACAGACGGGGCCATCGGGGCCCGACCGCTTGATTCACGGCGACAATCTGGGCGTGATGGCCGCGCTCCTTCCGGAGCTCCGCGAAGGCGTAGACCTGATCTACGCCGACCCGCCTTTCTTGAGCGGCAAGACCTATCGATCGCGCATCGGTCGGGGCGAGGACTCCCGACGCCCGGCGGATTGGAGGACGGCGCAAGGGTACGCGGACGAATGGACCGAGCCGGCTGCCTACCTGGACATGCTGTCGCCCAGGCTGCGGCTGATGCATGCACTGCTTTCACCGACCGGCAGCCTGTATGTTCACCTCGATTGGCACGCTGCCGCCTATGCCCGCATCCTTCTGGACGAGATCTTCGGCCCAGGACGCCTCCTGAACGAGATCATCTGGATCTACCACGGGCCTTCCCCGATACGGTCAGCCTTCAAGCGCAAGCACGACGTCATCCTCGTCTACACGAAGTCTGAAGGCTACACGTTCAACGCGGATGCGGTTCGAGTACCCTACGACCCCTCTACCCGCCGCACCTTCGCCAGCTCGCCTCGGGCGGGATTCGGCCGCGTCCCCGACCTGGATCGGGGCAAGGTGCCTGAAGACTGGTGGTACTTTCCCGTCGTCGCCAGGCTGCACCGGGAACGGACCGGCTACCCGACCCAGAAACCGGAGTCCCTGCTCGAACGGATCATCGCGGCTTCCAGCAACCCCGGCGATCTGGTCGCCGACTTCTTCAGCGGTTCCGGGACTTGCCCGGCGGTGGCAGCTCGGCTGGGGCGGCGTTGGATCGCAGCCGATAGCGGCCCCCTGGCCATCGCCACAACGCAGCGCAGGCTGCTGCTGCAATCGGGTACCCCTCCGTTCGAAGTCTTGTCCACATCGTCGGCGAACGCACCGTCCAAGGTTCGGCCTGTGGTCCGGGTCAAGCAGGCCGGCGCGGACGTCAGCCTGCGGCTCGGCCCAGCATCCACGCCTGAGGGCCAGCTCTTGGACGAGATCGATTGGTGGGAGGTCGATTGGGATTGGCAAGGCTCGATCTTCCTGAGCCGCTCCCAAGCCGTCCGCCGGTGGAGATCCGCCGATCTTCCCGTCGAGCTGTCTTGGACCTATCCGGACGCCGGCCAGCGTCGGATACGTATTCGCACGGTCGATCGCCACGGTGTAGAGGCGTACACGACAGAACGGGTTTTGATCCCGGCAGCCTGATCCGCATTTGATCCGGAATCCAAAGCGGGGCCAACCGGCCCCGCCGCCTCCGAAGACCGGGCGCTATCGTCTACTCAGCCGGCAGATCGAGCCGGTACCCCATCCCCCGGATCGTCTTGAGGAGCGAAGGCTGCTTTGGGTCGTCCTCGATCGAACGACGCAGCCAGCTCATATGTACATCCAGAGTGCGTGTGTCCCCGGTGTAGTCGGTGTGCCAGACCTGGCGGATGAGCGTCTCGCGCGTCATCAGCCGCCCCGGGTTGTGCATGAAGGCTTCCAGGAGCTTTGCCTGCTTGGGCGTCAAACGGGTTTCTCGCCCGCGGCAGCGCACCTTGCGCTGAGCGAGATTCAGCTTGATCGGCCCCATCTCCAGGTTGAAGCGTTCATCTCCCGGGAGCAACCGGGTGACCCGGTTGAGCAGCTTACGAGGCGTGAGTGGCTGGACCAATGTCAGGCTGGCGCCGCTCCCGGGGTCAGGCCGACTGCCCTGAGGGGCGACCAACACGATCGGGACGCCATCCAGCCTGGCGCGCGCCGTCCGGCTCAACCGCGTGCCGCTAGTCTTCATCGAGGCGGCGTCCAGGATCACCAGATCGGGCTTGTGCTCGGCCGCCGCCGTCAGAGCCGTCGTGACTTGGTGACGGGTAATGACCTCATACCCTTTCTTCTCGAGCGCCGGGGCAAATGACGGCGCGTTCGCCCGGTCGCTTTCGATCAGCAGGATGAGAGTAGCCGTCATGGAATGCCCCTACGGAAACAACGCGGCAGCCGCGGTGTTAATGGCTGCCTTTACCTTAACAACGATTATATCCAGATTCGGCCTGTCTGCAAATGTGACCTTGGTGCACCTGAGCGCCGCCTTCCGTGTTACGGCGCGCGGGTTGATTGTGCGCAGCAGGGTCACTATAATCCAGTCGATGATGGCCGAGGCGTATGACTTCGCGATCCTAGGAAACCTGTATCAGGAGTTCGGCATCACGCCCGACGGGCAGGTTCGACCGCGCGCCCTCGGGGGCGATGCCGTCTACGCCGCCGCCGGAGCCCGAATCTGGTCGGACTCGGTTGCCATTATAAGCCGCGTCGGGAACAACTTCCCTCGGGTCTGGCTCGAAGACATTGCCCGCCGCAAGATCTCAACCCAAGGTGTCAGGATTCTTCCCGAACCGACGCACTCCCGGTCTTTCTTTGCCTACCCTTCGGAGTCGCAGCGGGTCGAGTCGAACCCCACGGCCCACTATCGTCGCGTCGGAGCTCCCGTTCCCAAGGAACTCTTGGATGGCACGCCACCGCCGTCGGAGCCTGACATACGGCAATCGCCGGGCCCTCTGACACTCCGACCCGGTGACTTGGACGCGGCGCCCATGCCCACGAGCGGCGCGCATGTGTGCCCCGGCCACTTGCTTGCGCAGGCGTTGCTCCCGACAGAGCTGCGAGCGCGAGGCGTTCCACAGATCACGCTCGACCCGACCGAGTGGCTCATGGATCTCGCCACGCGCGCAGACTTGCTCACGGTGATCCGCGGCCTGGACGCCTTCCTGCCGAGCGATCAGGAGGCCCTGGTCTTCTGTCGACCGGAACACCCGGACCTGGCGGAGGCCGCCGAGGCATTCGCGGCCATGGGGTGCCGCATCGTAGTGATCAAGTGTGGCGCGCAGGGTTCGCACGTGTTCGAGCGCGAGGTCGGTAGGCATTGGCAGGTCCCGGCGTATCCCGTCCACGTCAGAGACCCGAACGGCGCCGGTGACGCGTTCTGCGGCGGCTTTCTCGCCGGACTGGGCGCCACCGGGGACGGGGTGCAGGCTTCCCTGTACGGAACCGTGTCTGCCTCTATGGTCATCGAAGGCAGCGGGGCGTTCTTCGCACTGGATGCGCTGCATGGACTGGCTCAGTCGCGCCTGGAGGCTGCCCGAACCATGGTACGGCGGCTGTGACCTGATGGAACTGGATCGGATGATCGAACGTACGCTGGCGATCCAAGCCATACCCGCGCCCACATTCGAAGAGAGCGCCCGGGCAGAATTCCTTTGGGCCGAATTTGCAGAGGCTTCGGTCCACGACGTGGCCATCGATGAGGTCGGGAACCTGCTGGGAAGGATTCCCGGAGGATCTCTCGCCCCGGTTGTCGTTGCCGCCCACTTGGACAGCGTCTTTCCGTCCGGTACCGACTTGCGGGCGTCACGGCGCGAGGCCCATCTGACCGGCCCGGGCATCGGGGACAATGCCGTCGGGCTCGCCGGCCTGGTCGAGCTGGCCCTGGACTACCGCGATCAGCCGCCGGCGGGCGATGTGTGGCTGGTGGCGACGACCGGCGAGGAGGGTTTGGGCAATCTGCGGGGGATTCGGGCGGTGGTCGACCGGTTCGGAGCGGAGGTGTCGGCCTACCTGATCGTGGAGGGGATGGCCTTCGGCCACATCTACGCCCGGGGCTTGCCGGTGCGGCGCTTCCGAATTGCAGTCCAGACGCCTGGTGGCCATGCTTGGGTGCACGCGGGGCGCCCGTCCGCCATCCACCGTTTGATCTCCATCGGCGCGGACCTCACTCGGGTTCCCCTGCCCCGCAACCCGCGCACCTCACTCAACATCGGCCGCATCGAGGGGGGCACCACGATCAACTCGATCGCCGCCAACGCGTGGATGGACGTCGATCTTCGTTGTGAGCTGGAGGCGGCGCTGGACATGCTGGCCGAGCACCTGCGCTGGCTGGCCGGCAGCCATGCCTCGCCTGGCGTGCAAGTCACCGTCGACGAGATTGGGGCCAGGCCGGGTGCCGCACTGCCCGACGGGCACCCGTTGCTGCGAGCCGCCCAAGAGGCGCTTCTCGAGGTCGGCGAATCGCCGCAGGCGCCTGAGACGGCCTCAACCGACGCGACCTACCCTCTGAGCCGCGGCCTGCCGGCCGTCTGCGTCGGTCTGACGCGCGGCAGCAACGCGCACAGCCTGGAGGAGCAGATCGAGATCGGTCCTATCCCGCGCGGCTACGATGCCCTCGTACGACTGATTGATAAGGCGCAGCATCTCGACCAGCCGGGCCGGACCTTTTAGCCGGTTGCGGAAGAATGGCAAGAGGGTGGGAGGCATTCGTAGGAGTGGTCGTTAGGACTTCACCCAACCACCACTTCTACGAATCCATGACTCGGGAAGTGTCTTTTTTGTGCCGGCCGCTACGGAGTCTTTGGCCCGGCAGAGGGGGTGACGCCTGAGGCTTGCGTCGCCGTCACGGGGCTGGGCTCGACAGTAAACCTGGCAGAGACCTTCCACGTTTCACCCAGGAACATCTGAACCTCATAGTCCCCTGGAAGCCAGCCTTGCAACGGGGCGCACTCTGTGTATCCATAGCCGCCGGTGCCCCCATCCCAGGGCTTGCTCTCGGAGCAAATTCTCTGGGAGCCCATATACCAGAGGGCTGTCCATCGTTCACCATCGCGCAAGTTGTTGTAGGTGAATGCCCCGTACAGTCTGCGCGGAGGGTTCCG
>JBGOYQ010000025.1:0-9340 GCA_041479735.1 Anaerolineae bacterium
GCGGTCGTGCTGGCGGGCGCGCCTTGGACTCTGGGCAGCTCTCTCGCCAGTCGTCTCTTCCCGCAAGCCTGGTCACTCGGGGCCGGCCTTTCCTCGTTCGTCGGGTGCCTGGTGACGGCGATGTTGGCCGTTGGGCTCCTTCGCCAGGCGATAGTCAAGACCGAAGCTTGGCAGGCCGGGGAGAGTCTGGTCAAGGTCGTATACGGCCTAGGGCTGGCGCTGCCAGTCTTCGTGGCCATCGGGTTAGGCTTGGAGTCCGCGCCGGAAGGCAGGCCCCAGGCGTTTGCCGTCTGGGGTGCGGTCACGTTGGCGGGCTTCGTGCTTTGGATGTGGGTTCGTGGGGGCGCTGGGACTCAGATCGCTCGCGTGCGGCGTGTCACTGGTTGGCTCGATCCTGAACCGATCTACGCTGGACTGTGGCGGGTGTACGACGTGGGGATCGGGCTCGTGAGAGGAATCGGCTCGGCGCTGGAAGGCGAGGGCGCCGTCTTGTGGTTGCTGGTGATACTGGTCGTCGCCGCCGCAGCGACCAGCGGCGGGGTTCGCTGATGCCGGGGGCCACGTGGGCGTGGCTGCCGGCAGCGCTGGGGATGTTTTGCGGCGCCTGGCTGGCGGTCGACGACGATCGTCGTCGAAGCATCTTCGTCCTGGCCGGCATGTTCCTGTCGGCCGCAGGCGTGACGGCTTTCGGGTCGGGCCTGGGCTTTGCCGCGGTGACATTGCTCGTCGGGTTGGTGGCGTGCGTGGTTCTGTGGATGACGGCTTCGGGAGAGGGGTGGGTAATGGCGCCCGAGGCGATCAGGATTCCTTCAGGCCGGGTCTTCCGGCTCCTGGCGACCATCCTGGTTACGGTGGCGGCGGCGGGGTTCAGCCGTGCTAACCTGATCGGTCTACCTATCCAACCCCCTGGGGCGGTAACCGCTAGCATGGTCCTGATCGGGCTGGGTGTACTGCAGACAGGGCTGTCGGAGGAGCCGCTGCGCGTCGGGCTGGGGCTGTTGACGATGCTGGCAGGCTTCGACCTGAGTTACTCGGCGATTGAACCTTCCGTCGCGGTCATGGCGCTAATGGCATCGGCGGAGGTAGGAGTCGCCCTGGTGGTCTCCTACTTGTTGACCCTAACCTCGTCCGTACGCCGGCAAAGGGGGCAGCGTTGAACGCGCCACTGGTGATCTTCGCCGGCACGCTGGCGTTTGCATTGGCGGCGCTGCTGGTCCGGCACGAACGGGTCCTCCCTTCACTCCTCGCTGCCGGTGGCGCTGCCCTGTTGGCGATCTTCGTCCTGGGCGTCCGGCTGGACGAACCGTTCGGATTGCTAGGCTTGTCGGTTAAGGTCGGGAGCGTGTGGGGGATCCTAGGTCGAGCCTTCATCCTGGGCGACCAAAACCGGGCCGCGATCGGTTTCCTGTACCTGGCTGCCGCGTTCATTTTCGGAGGAGGCTGGGCGGCGGCGCCTGGCCGGTACTTCTTCAGCGTGGGTCTGGTCGTCCTGGCGCTGATGACGGCCTCGCTGCTCGTGCAGCCCTTCTTGTTCGCAGCGGTATTCCTCGAGTTGGCGGCAATGGGTATGGTGGTCATATTGGTCACCCCAGAACACCCTGCGGTGCGCGGCGGACTGCGGCTGGTGATCTTATACTCGCTGGCGATGATGGCAATCTTGTTGGCGGGCTGGACGTTGGAGTCTGCCGGGCTCACGGCCGGGGTCCCCGAGTCTGCCTCCACGGCGACCGTCCTGCTGGTCGTGGGTTTCGCCGTCATCATGGCCGTACCTCCGTTCCACGTTTGGTTGCCGGCGGCCGCGCCTCGAGCGAACCCTTACGCCCTGACGTTCGTCATCGTGATTCTGCAGAGTGCAGGCTTGTTCTTCTTGCTGCGATTCCTGGACAGCTATGTGTGGCTGCGAACGGGGGTCGGCCTCATGGGCGTTGTTCGCTGGACTGGAGCCATCATGATTGCGTACGGCGGGTTGTCGGCGATGGCCCAGCGCAATCTTTCGTCGGCAGTAGCCTATGCCCTTCTGGTGGACTTCGGCGCCGTCCTGCTCGCGGTCAGCGCAGGCACGCCAGCAGGATATCAGCTTGCGCTGGGCTTGACCGGAGCGCGGGTCGTCAGCCTGTCGGTGTGGGCATTGGGCGCGCAGATACTCGACTCGAGCTACGGCGGCGTCACGGCCGCACAACTGTCGGGGGCGGCCTACAACTCGCCGTTGCCGGCTGCCGCGGCCGTGGTCGGGGCGTTGTCCGTCGCCGGCGTCCCACTCACAGCGGGATTCCCTGGCCGATGGGGGCTGCTGTCGGCGCTGGCGACGACGCGCCCCCTTGCCGGTTTGGCACTGCTGGGGGGTATGCTGGCTGTGACGCTGGCGATCTTGCGTTGGATCGGCATCCTCTTGCGAGCGCCTGAGGACCAGCCGGTGCCGATTTCGGTGCGCAGCGAGCGCGTGTTGCTCGGCGTTGGGATCGGATTGTGCGTCGTCCTGGGGGTCTTTCCTCAGCTGCTCTATCCGTGGGTCATCCAGGCCGCCAGCAGCCTTTCGAATCTGGTGCCGTGAGCGTTGGGCGAAGTCCGGATGCTATAATCCACGTCCCCTCGCAGGAGGAACGGAATGGAGTCCGAGCAGGTCGACAAGAAGTTGGCCTGGCTAGATGAGCAGCAACGCAGAGCGGCCGACTTAGCCGGTGGGCTGGGGGCTCGCCTGGATGCGATCGAGGCCTCCCTCGCCAAACAGGTCCGCCAATCGCAGGAGCTCATGAGCGACGTGGCGCGGCTGGCGGCAGTTGCGGCGCGCATTTCCCAGTTCGATGAGGTCGTGAACAAGCACCGCCAGGAGTTCGCACGCTTGCTGGAGGCGGCGGAGGAGAGGAGAACCGAGAAGGAGCAGCAGGTCGACGTCATGCGTCGCGGGGATCAGGAGGATCTGTCGAGGGTGCTGGCCCAGCTCAAAATGCAGATCGACGAGCTGGAGGAGACCAGCCGAATGCTGGAAGGCAGGCGTGAGGAGGGATTTCGGGTCACACGCACACTGGATGCACTCGCGAAGAGGGTCGAGGTGCTGGCCGGCGCGGATGAGGATCGCGAAAGGCTGTTGGCCTCTTGGGAGGATATGCGCAGGCAGGACGGCAAGCGCCTGAACGATTACGAAACAGAAATGGCGGAGTTCCGAGTTCGGGTTGAGACGCTGCGGGGTTCTCTCGATGCGGTCGAAGACCGTACGCGGCGGAGTGAGACGCGTTTGGGGGACACGCTAGCCGGCGAAGCAGAACGTAAACAGGCGCAGGAAGTCTGGCTGGAGCAACAGGGCCTGCGGATCGTCGGGTTCGAGCGCGACTCGCGCGCGTGGGCACAGAGGTTCGAGGCGTTCGAGAAGCTAGCCGCGGATTTCGACGAGCGCGTGATGGCGTATGAGGAGACCTATCGAGGCCTTAAGCAGCTCGGGCTGGAGCTCGAGCAGACGACGGAGCAGGTGGAGCGCCGACTGACGGAGAGCACCGAGATCCAGCGGCTAGGGGAAGAGCGATTGAAGCAGGGCTGGTCGACGTTCCAGGCCGATGATCAGAAGCGCTGGAACACGTTCAAACTAGCCACCGAGGAACAGTGGCGCGAGCACCGGCGGCAGCACGAAAAGATCGAGTCCGCACTGGAAGGGATTGAGGCGAGGCTGGACGCGGTGGATCATCACACCCAGGACCTCCTGGAGTCGAGCGAGCAACGGATCATAGATCTGCTGGCGACGGTCCGCGATTGGGCGTCGCGCATCGAGCACCGGACGGGTGAGCCGCGCCGCTAAGGCCCGGCATCCCTGGCCCGCGCCCCTGGCACCGAGGCAAAACGAGCATGCACGTCGTTGGCACCGCCGGGCATGTCGACCACGGCAAATCCACACTTGTCCTCGCGCTGACGGGGATTAACCCGGATCGCCTCCAAGAAGAGCAGGATCGCCAGATGACGATCGACCTCGGCTTCGCCTGGATGCGCCTTCCAGGCGGGGAAGAGATCGGCATTGTCGACGTTCCAGGCCACCGCGATTTCATCGACAACATGCTGGCCGGGGTCGGCGGGATCGACGCGGCGATTCTGGTGATCGCCGCCGATGAGGGGGTCATGCCCCAGACCGTCGAGCACCTGTTGATCCTCGACCTGCTCGAGGTCCGGCATGGTGTAGTGGCGCTGACCAAGATGGACCTGGTGACGGACCCCGAGTGGAGCGCGCTGGTGGCGGACGATGTCCGCCGACTGCTGAGGCCGACGCGAATGTCCGGTGCACCGATTATGCCTGTGTCGGCTAAGACCGGACTCGGGCTTGGAGATCTCGTGGCGCGTCTTGAGGAGCAGCTACGCGAGACGACGCCGCGGCCTGAGCGACATCGCCCGCGCTTGCCCGTGGACCGAGTGTTCTCCATCGCAGGGTTCGGGACGATCGTCACGGGCACGTTGGTTGACGGCCGGTTCAACGTCGGCGAGGAAGTGGAAATCCTTCCGGGGGATCGGCGGGCGCGCATTCGGGGGCTGCAGACGCACAAAACCAAGGTCGGGGAGGCGGTGCCTGGCAGCCGTGTTGCGGCGAACCTGACGGGGGTCGCGGTCGACGACATCGCGCGTGGGCAGGTCGTTGTGCGGCCCGGTTCCATGCGCGCGACGCGCTACCTGGATGCGAGCCTTCGGATGCTGGGCGACGCAGGCGCCGAGCTCCGGCACAACCAAGAGGTCAGACTGTACACCGGGACGGCGCAAGTGATGGCGCGCGCTCGCCTGCTGGATGCGGACTCACTGGGTCCGGGTGATGAAGGTTGGATCCAGCTCGTGTTGACGGATCCGATTGTGGCCGATCGCGGCGACCGATACATCCTGCGGCGGCCATCGCCTGGGGCGACGCTGGGTGGAGGCGAAATCGTCGAGCCGCAACCTTTGCGGATACATCGGCGACGGGATCCTCGGGTCTTGGCGTCGCTCCACGGCCGCAGCGCAGGATCACCGGGTGAGAGGTTGCTGTTGAGCCTTGCCGCACACGGCGCTCAGACCTTGAAGGAGGCGGCGGAAGCCGCCGGGCTGACAGAGACGGAAAGAGAGAGCGCAGTGACCGAGCTGGACGCCGACATGGCCCTCATCCGACTGGGGACGTCGGATGGGGTTCGACGCGAAGACCCCCTGTTCGTGGATCGGGACACGTGGAACAATTGGATCGAACGGGCGACGGCTGCGCTGGGCGAATTCCACGCGCGGCTCCCGCTTCGAGCTGGGATGTCACGTGAGGAGCTCCGCAGCCGGCTGCGGTTCGAGGGGCGGGGTTTCGCGGAGTGGATCGACCGCGCTGCGGAGGACCGTTCTCTTCTAAGCGAACGGAACAGCATCCGACTCGCGGGCCATGTGGCGGTCTTGGACGCCAACCAGCGAAAGGCGGTGGACGCGCTCCTGGCACGATTCTCTCAGGAACCTGGAACGCCGCCGTCGATCAAGGAATGCCGAGACCTAGTCGGGGACGAGGTCCTGGCCTATCTGCTTGAGCAAGGCCGGCTAATGCAGATCTCGCCCGATGTGGTCTTCGAGTCGGGGGCGTACCGGCGCATGGTCGAGGAGATAAGCAGCTGGCTGGCTGAACATGGGGAGACGAGCGTGGCGGAGGTACGGGATCGACTCGGAACCACACGGAAGTACGCGCTGGCGCTCATGGAGCACCTGGATGAGCGGGGGATCACGGTGCGTGAGGGGGATATACGCCGACTGGCCCCGCCTGGGGGAACGCCGGGTTAGCCGGCACAAGCCAGCGCGGCCGGGCGACGAGGCATAGACCCGCCGGCTATCACCGTGCTGAGGGCAAGCGACAAGCGCTCGTCCCTTGAGGCTAGAAATCCCGGTAACGCCAGATGCCTCCGGTCATGGTGCCTACCGGCCGGAGGCCAGCCAGTTCGGCAGGCGGCATGCCATGCGGATCGCGATCCAAAACGAGCAGGTCCGCGAACGATCCTACGGCCAGGGACCCTTGCTGACTTTCGTTGTGTGCGCAATAGGCCGGGCCATCAGTGTAGGAACGGATCGCTTCCTCTAGCGTCAGGCGCTCCCCGGGTGTCCAGCCGTCGTGGCTTGGAGACCCATCCGGGCGCTGTCGCGTCACCGCAGCGTGCAATCCTAGGAACGGATTGGGGTCCTCGACCGGCGCGTCGGAGCCGAAGGCCACAACGGCACCGGCGTCGAGTTGGCTTCGCCATGCATACGCCTGCTTCACGCGATCTCCCCAGTAGCGGTCAGCCATCTGCATGTCGGAGGTGGCGTGGATCGGCTGCATAGATGCGACGATGTGGAGCGCAGCCGGACGCGGCATGTCGGCGCGATCGGCGAGCTGCAGATGTTCGATCCGATGTCGACGAGCCGGCAAACCGTGCGCCGACTCGAACGCGCGCAGACGTTCGAAGGCGTCGAGTGCGGTGCGGGCGGCCCGATCGCCGATGGCATGGACCGCCAGGCCAAAGCCCGCGGCCGCGGCTTCCGCTCCCGCCTCGAGAAGCTGATCTGTATCCAGCAGTAGCATTCCCAGGTTGTCCGGCTCTTCCAGGTAAGGCGCCAGCATGGCCGCCGTGCGTGGACCGAGAGCACCATCGGCAAATAGCTTGAGATTACCCAGCCTCAACCACGCATCGCCATAGCCTGATTGCAGTCCCAGGTCAGACGCTGGCCCGAGGAGGTCGAAGGGCAGGTTCTTGAGTGTCCTCAGCCCAAGTTTGCCGCGCTGATGAAGGATTTGGAGCGCCCGGAAGCAAGTGGCTCCGTCGAAGTCGTGCACACCGGTCAGGCCGAGGCGCCACAGCCGATCCTGGGCTGCCACGAGGGCTTCGGCGACGGCATCGGGTGTCACTGCGGGAAGTGCCCGGCGAACGAGTTGTGCCGCCGCCTCGACCAGCATCCCGGTTGGGTGGCCGGCGGGATCGCGAACGATGATGCCTCCCGGAGGGTCTGTAGTCGAAGATGTCACGCCTGAGAGCTCGAGGGCGCGCGCGTTCGCGCACGCTGCATGGAGCGACTTGGATGTCAGGAAGACGGGATGATACGGGGCGACGCCATCCAGATCGTCGGCGGTGACGTCTCGATCCCAGACATTCCTGTTCCAGCCGTGCCCGATGATCCAGTCACCAGGAGGCTTGGTCGACGCCTGTCGGCGGATCTTATCCAGACACGCCTCGATCGTCGGGGCCTCGCAGTCCACCTGTTGGAGGAAGAGAGCGTAATGCTGCAAGTGGATATGGGCGTCGATTAGGCCGGGCAAGACAATGCGCCCGGCCAGATCGGTCGAACCACGCGCCGCGTCGGCCCAGGCCCGTCCCTGGTCGTCCGTCCCCACCGCGATGATCCTGCCTTCGCGGATGGCGACGGCGCCGGCAGTCTCGGCCGGGCGGCCGCGAGTGTAGATGTGCGCGCCGTAGACCACGTGATCAAGAGCTGAAGGGCTGCTCATATCTGCGCCGCGTGCTTAGAGGAGGACTCCGCGGTCATGGTCAGAGGATTCAATGGCTCTTCCCAAAGCCTTTCGAGGCGTTTCCATCGGCAGATCGAGGCCGTAGCAGAGCCAATCGCTCGCGCCGACGATCGGGGTTGGTTTGCATGCCACCTCTCGGGTTCAGCTTAGCTGAGGCCGAGAGCGCGACTCAGGATTTCCACAGGGTGGTACGCGGGCCGTCCGGTGTGCTGGACCAGCCACCAGCGGCAGGTCTCCGAGTCGCTGATGACGAAGTCAATGTCGGCCTCGCGCACCTGATCGAACAGCGACCCACCCACGGCTTTGGCGACTGCGTACTTCTCCTGCTTCATGCCGTATGTGCCGGCGATGCCGCAGCACTCCGACTCGGAGAGCACGACTTGCAGGCCAGGGATCTGCTGAAGGACTCTTAGCGCGGGCGTACCGATGAAGTGGCTCTTGAGCTGGCAGGGTGGGTGATACAACGCCCGGGCCGGCAAGTGGCTGAACCGCGCCGCCTTCAACTGGGCCGACAGCTGCGTGGTGAGGAATTCGAACACGTCGTACGTGCCGGATGCGACCGCGTCGGCCTGCGATCCCTCAATGTCCAGGATTTCGCGGTAATCGTGCTTCAAAGCGAGAGTGCAGGATGTCGAGGTACCGACGATCGGGATATCGCGTTCGGCAAACGGTGCCAGCCAGCGGACGTTGGAACGGGCGTATCGCCGGGCATCGGGGAAGAAGCCATTGGATTGAAGCGGGAGCCCGCAGCAGCCTTGAGTCGGCAAGATCACCTGACACCCAAAGTGTTCGAGGACGGCGATCGCCTTCTGTCCGAGTTCCGGCTCGTAGTAGTTGGTGGAGCAGCCATGGAAGTAGGCGACCAGGCGGCGGTCGTCTTGGGGCGCCGGCGGATCGGCCACGCACCGGGCTCGCTCGCGCCGGCGAAGCGTGCGTGCGGCGAAGGGTGGCATCGGGCCATGACGCGTGATGCCCAGGAATCTCTCCAGGAGCCAGCGCATCGGGGCGAGTCGCAGGGCTAGATTGGCGATAGGGGCGAGCGGGGTACCCACCCGGCCAAGCAGCTCAGGGCGAGCGAGGAATTGATCCCGGACCGGCGGCCGGCCTTCTTCGGTCAAGCGCGCCTTTGCTTGGATATTGATCTCGGCGACGGCTACGCCATGCGGGCAGACGCGCGAGCATGTTCCACAGCCAGAGCACCATGCCACGGAGATGTCGGGGGACGGAAGGGAAGGGTGCCGGTAGCGCTGGGCTTGCGGCCCTACGGCCTTCGGCCCGGGGAAGAGATCGGTCACGGCCGCCACGGGGCATGCAGCCGTGCAGATGTTGCACTTCAGACACAGGTCGGCGGTCAAACCCGGGGCGCTCATGCCAGGACGGCTCCGACGGCGAGATAGGCGGTGCCGATGTCGATCCCCTGCCGGGAGCCTTCCAACGCCGGCTGGGCGCCGGCTACGATCCCGCCGACGGCGTAAAGGTTCTCGAATAGAGGGCCCCCGTCGGCGCCAAGTGGGCGGAGGCGTTCGTCGACGACCACACCGAAGGCTTCATACGGCTGAGCCGCAAATGGGGAAGGTGCGGTCCAGGTATCCCTGCCGGGATCATGCTGAACCGGAAGGTCGAAGACGGACTCCTGAAGGTGGCCGGCCGGCTGGGCAACAAGGCCGCCGTGGAGGATCCCACCCGTGGCCAGGATCACGACGTCGGCAGAATAGGAGCGCGGGCCGCCGGCGGTCATCGCCACGGCGCCTGACACCCGTCGTCCGCCCGTACGCCCATCGACGCGGCCGATTGCCGGCGTTCCGTCGATGAACGCAACGTTGGCAGCTAGGCAGGCCATGCGCAGGGCCAGTTCCAAGCGCAGCCCAAGCAGAC
>JBGOYQ010000026.1:0-9323 GCA_041479735.1 Anaerolineae bacterium
AGTAGCCGCCGTCGACGTACGGGCGGGGCGGCCGAGCCCGATAGGTCTGCATCCCCGGGAGCATCGACGTCAGGCCACGCAACACGACCTCGGCGTAAGCCGGGTCGAAGGGCAAGGGCCAATTTGCCGGCACGGCAGGGGTGCGGTACGGCCACAGTGCGAGGACCGTTGGGCTGTCCAGGCCGCCTTCCGGGCGGGCGTGCAGCCCAGAGGGTAGGCGGCCGATCAGCCCGGTATCCGGATGCACTTCCCTCAACGCTTGGCGTTCCTCTGCCGACCAGTCCAGAGTTTGCGAGTCGTCCCAGACCAGCAGCGGGGCGTTGCGGTCGACGACGCCGGACGAATCGGCGAATGCGACCTTCGCGTGAAGCTCCTGGTAGACGGGCAGCTCGATGCCGACAAGGCGGGCGACCTCCTGCACAAAGGGGCCGGCGGCATCCACGAAGATCGGGGTGGCAAATTCCTGCGGTCCCGCTGCCGCGTCGATACGGACGCCACACACGTGCCCGGCGCTCTGGTGGACGGCCACAAGGCGCGCGTTGCACACTTCGACCCCTGCCTCACGGGCGCGATTGAGCAAGATGACCGCCAGTTGCTGCGCACTGAACCATCCGGCGCGCCGGACGTGCAATCCGACGACGACCTTCGGGGACAGTCCTGGGTAACTGCGGTGGAGCAGGTCGAGGTCGGCGATCCAATCGGCGCCGATGGGGCTGTCGCTGAAGCCTTCCGGTTCTGCCGGTTCGTAGCCGGAGGAGCCGGCGTTGGCAGGATGCTCGCGGAGAGGGCCAGCGCCCATCGCGCTGGTGGCGGATGCCGTCGCGTGCATGGAGGGAAGATGGTCTGCGTCTGCGGTCAGGTACAAGTAGCCGCGGCGATTCAGGTGGAAGGCGTTGCCGGTCTCCTCAGCCAGCGCCTCGAGCAGGTCGATGCTCCGGTTCATCAGCCGAACCATGCCCGCATCCGGGCCGGGCCACCAGTTGCGGTAGCACTCGGTGGATTTGTCGGAGGTCAGGCTGAAGGGGGCGCGCTCGTCGATCAGCAGGATCCGACCCGTCCGGGTGTGCCGGCCGAGATGATAGGCGGCGGAGATGCCGGCGATCCCGGCGCCGCAGACCACGGCCTCGACCGTGGCTTCAGTCACGATCGTTCCCGGGCGTCGTTCGGGTGTCTGCCGGCTCCAGATGTGCTTGAAGCTGAGTGGTCACATCCCGGCGCAGCGTAAGCGAGGCGGAACTGCGCAGGCGATTGGCGATGGCCGCCAACGACTGCCCGGTCAGTGGGTGCCGGAATCGGGGGGCCAATTCCGCCAGAGGGACGGCGAGGTAGGGGCGCTTGAGAATTCCAGGGTCCGGGAGGTGCACGTCTGCAGATTCGACAACCTGCTCTCCGAGCAAGCTGATATCGAGGTCGATCGTTCGCGAAGCGTACTTGTCCGCGGAGCGGACGCGGCCGAGGCTGCTCTCGATCTGGCGCAAGCGCGCGCGGATCTCCGCCAGGGGAAGGTCGGTCTCCAAGAGGACAGCTGCGTTGAGGAAATCCGGTTGGGATCGCGGACCTACAGCAGGGTTCTGGTAGACGTTCGAGATCGCCAGGATGCGCCCCACGGCGCCAAGGCGGTCGATCGCGGCAGTAAGGTAACGCTCCGGCTCGAGGTTCGAGCCCAGCGTAAGGAACAGCAGCTCAGCCAAGGTCCTGTGACGTCCGCTCGATCTCGACGGCCACGGAACGGGCGAAGCGAAGCGCGCCCGGCTTCTCAACCCGGACCCGGACGCGCCCGACCCCCGGCTCCGCCAGGCACAGGCGGGCGACATCCCCAGCCAACGCCTCGACGGTAAATCGGGCGCTCGCCTCGACGTGGTCGATCACCTTCTTGGTCAGCGTGCGATAGTTGACGGTCATGGCAATGTCATCGCTGGTTGCCACGGCGTGCAGATCGGTAAAAAGCACGATGTTGATTAGGATATCCTGCTTCTTCTCGCGCTCCCAGTCGTT
The DNA here is from genome assembly GCA_041479735.1 of Anaerolineae bacterium. Lineage (GTDB taxonomy): Bacteria > Chloroflexota > Anaerolineae > Anaerolineales > E44-bin32 > JBGOYQ01. The sequence continues at coordinate 1,996 of JBGOYQ010000026.1, forward strand.
GATTCCGACGATGCCGCGCAGGAGCAGGTCGTTGATCTCAATCCGGTCTTCGGGCATGTGCGCGTCCTCTCACGCCAGGTGGCGCCCGCCATCCAGATACAAGATATGGCCGGTGATGAAACCAGGGCCGGCCAGCAAGAACAGCAGGGCGTCCGAGGCTTCGGCCGGCGTCCCCCAGCGCCCGGCTGGTACGCCGATGATCGGCGCATTGGTGCCGGGCGCCGCGCCCTCGGGCGGCAGGATGGCGCCCAGCGCCAGGCCGTTGACCCGGATGGACGGAGCCAGGCCCTGGGCCAGGCTCTGCGTCATGGCCGCCAGGCCGGCCTTGGACACCGTGTAAGCAAAGTGATCCGGGCCCGGGCGAAGCGCCCGCCAATCGAGGATGTTGACGATCGCGCCGGCGCGCCCGCGCCGCAGGCGCGCGAACGACTGGCACAGGAGGAAGGGCGCCGTCAGGTTGATGGCCAAGTGCCGCTGCCAACTCTCGAGGCTCGTCTGATCTATAGCGAGCGGCTCGAAGATCGCGGCGCTGTTGACCATCAGGTCGACCTCGCCGATCTCAGCCTGGGCTCGCCCGAGGAGCGCCGCCACCTGGTCCGGTTGGCCCAGATCGGCCTGCAAGGCGGTCGTGCGGACGCCGGTCTCGCGGGCCAGGCGCGTAGCCAGCTCGACGGCCTCGGTTGAGCCGCCGTAGTGCAGCGCGACAGAGGCGCCTCGCGAGGCCAAAGCCTCGGCGAAAGCCAGTCCAAGGCGCCGACCGGCGCCCGTGACCAGCGCCGCGTGGCCGTGCAGATCCAGATCGGCTTGCATGCGAACAATTGTACCCGCGGGGGCTTGCGGGCCAAACCGAAGCCGGGCTCGCCTGTGTTAGGATGGTGGCACACCCTGCCGGATGATGGAGGAGCCTATGCACGAAATCGAAGCTGCCGCGGAACTCCTCGACGGCGTTGGCGTCGTCAAGCCCGAGATCGAAAAGGCCGTACAGGAGTTGATCGTCGCTTTCGGCGAGGACGTCAACCGGGAAGGCCTGGAACGTACGCCTTCGCGCGTGGCGAAGATGTACGACGAGCTTTTGGCCGGCTACCGTGTTGACCCACATGCCGTCATCAACGACGCGCTCTACGAGGTCGACTACGATCAGATGGTGATCGTGCGTGACATCGAGTTCTACAGCTTGTGCGAGCACCACCTGCTGCCGTTCTTGGGACGAGCGCATGTGGCCTACTGCCCCAAAGGCAAGGTTATCGGCTTGTCCAAGGTGCCTCGTATCGTCGACCTGTTCGCCCGTCGGCTCCAGGTTCAGGAACGCATGACAACCCAGATCGCCGAGTTCTTGGACGCAGCGCTGCATCCCTACGGGGTGGCCGTCGTCCTGGAGGGATGGCATCTGTGCGCCACGATGCGCGGCGTGAAGAAAGCCCATGCCGTTATGGTCACGAGCGCGCTGATCGGATCCTTCAAGGACAGCGACTCAACGCGCCAGGAGTTCTTCGATCACCTGCAACGCGAGACGCTGCAGGTGTCGATCTAGACGCGGGCCAGAACGGGCGGTTCGCTCGTGGCCTGGGTCGATAGGGTGACCACCCTATCGACCTTCGCTTCTAGGCGCGGCGCGCACTCGGTTCGCCCTTTAAGAGGAAGGGGCCTCACCTGGCTGGGGGTTCAACAATGACGAGCCGGGCAGAGTGGCACCTCCGTCGATGATCAAGACCTGACCCCGAATCATCGACGCATCCGGTGTGCACAGGAACGCCGCCAGGAGCGCGACATCTTCCGGCGTTACCAGGCGTCCGGCCGGCGTCGCCGAGGCCAGCATCTGGATCAAGCTGCCGGATCGGCTGGCATCGAAGTGACGCAAAGCATCCGTCTCCACCACGCCGGGCGAAATGGCATTCACGACTATGCCTTGCGGCGCCAGCTCGACCGCCAGGTAGCGGGTCAGGGCCTCGATCGCCGCCTTGCTGGCACCGACGACGATGTAGTCGGGCAGGACACGCGTCGATCCGGGGCTGGTGATAGCCAGGATCGTGCCGCCCCGGCCGGCCATCATCCGCGCGGCGTGCTGCGCGCAAAACAGCATCGACCGCGCGTTGATGTTGATGGTCCACTCCCAGCCCTTGGGCGTTTGGTCCATGGCCGGGCGGTTGTAGCCGGAGGCGGCATTGCAGACGAGGATGTCGAGCCGCCCGTACTCGGCCTGCGCAGCTTCGAACATCGCCTCGATCTCGTCCAGCTCGCCGATGTTGGCCCTGACGACCAGGGCACGGCGCCCCAACTCGCGGATCGCCTGCGCCGTTTCTTCGGCCGGCCGGCGATTGCGGAAGAAGTTGACCACGAGATCGGTCCCCTCCTTGGCGAGCTGCAGCGCGATCGCTCGGCCTATTCCGCGGCCGGAGCCCGTCACCAGCGCCACCTTGCCTTGCAAGCGCATCACCTGCCTCCTCCTGTGCGATGCTCCGGCTCGCGGCCGGCGCCCATGGGCCGTGCCTTCGGGCGAGGCGAACGGCGTGTCCCCTGCCATCGGCACGACCGCCTATTATCTTCAAGACTTACCGCGGAGCGAATCGCAGATGGGTATCATGCGGGCCAATGGGCCATTGTGATAGGATGAAACCGTGTATCCGCAGGCTCTCCGCGCCCGTATCTCAGCCGAGCTGGCGGAGGCTGAGACGTCAAGACGCGCAGGTAATGAAGGTCGGGCGCGGGTATGTGCCCGGCGGGCGGTGGGGCTGGCGGCAGGCGCGTACTTTGAGAGACGAGACGTGCGCCTGCCCAATCGCAGTGCCTATGACCTGCTCGAGCTCCTTCAGCGCGAGGAGAATCTGCCGGGGGAAACGCGCCTGGCCGCCGCCAGGCTGGCCGCGCGGGTGACCACCGGCGGCCACCTGCCGCACCCGCAAGACCCGCTTACGGACGCCCGCGCGCTCGTCGAAACCCTACTGGATGCCGCGGGTCGATCGACTAGTTAAGGAAGGGCCAGCCAGGCAGCTCGGGGGCATGGCCGGGGGATCGGTGTCATGGACATCGCGATTGCGCTCGGCGGTGGGGGAATCCGGGGCCTCGCACACATCGGGGTGTTGAGCGTTCTCGAGCGCGAAGGCTTCCGCATTCGCGCCATCGCCGGGACTAGCATGGGAGGCATCATCGCTGCGTGGTATGCGGCCGGCAAGTCGCCGGCCGAAATGCAGGCGCTGGCGGAGGCGACTTCGCCCCGCGACCTGCTGCATGTCCGTCCGGGTGACGCCAGCATGATTGGTATCGATCACATAGCCGACCTGCTCCACAAGGTCCTGGGTCGCCGCCGATTCAACGACATGCGCATCCCCCTGGCGGTAACGGCGGCGGACCTGAACACCGGCCAGGAGGTCGTGCTCACGGAAGGGCCGGTGGCGGATGCCGTCCTGGCGACGATCGCGCTGCCCGGCGTGTTTCCGCCCCAATTGCTGGGCAAATACCGGCTGATCGACGGCGGCGCGCTCGATCCGGTCCCGGTCGGCCCGGCCCGCGACCTGTTCGACGGCCCGGTCGTCGCCGTCGCCCTGTCGCCCGAGCCGGGACGATGGGCCCAGACGAAGTCGCCGAGCCCCTTGGGCGACCTGCCCGGTCTGCAAGTCTTGTCGCGGTTGCGTCCGGGACAGGCCCTGCAAGTGTTCCTGGACTCCACCGAGATCATGCTCCGGACCTATACGGAGCTGCGGCTGCAAATCGACAAGCCCGAGGTCATCGTCCGTCCGGAGGTCTGGCACGTCGGCCTGCTCCAGGAGACCTCGGTCGCGGCGATGGTCGCCAAGGGCGTCGAGGCCATGGAGGCCTGCCTGGGCGAGGCGCGAGGCCAGTTCACCCCCGGGCGGCGTGCCGGGCGGACGCTTCGCTCGCTGTTTGCGCCGGTCCACCGCAAGGAGGCCGATGGGCCCGCGGCGTGATTTGCGTTCGTACGCACGCTCGACGATGGCGCGGTTGATCGTCGGCGGACTAGCGCTCGTGTTTCTGATCGGCGATGGTCTGGTGTACTTCGTTTACGGCCGCCAGGCGGCTGCCGCGGCGGTGCTGTGCACCGGCTTGGGGCTGGCGCCGATCGCCTTGATTTGGCTGTTCTTGCTGTCGCTGGAATGGCTGGCGCGCAAGGGCGGGCGTGACTGAGACACATCTGGTTCACATCCCGGATGGATTGACCTACCGCCTGAAGGAAGGCAGCGGATCACCCATTGTCTTGCTGCACGGACTGACAGGCGATGAGACCGTCATGTGGGCCTTCCTGTCCGCGCTGCCTCGCGACCGGCCAGTCGCGGCGCCCCGTGCGCCGTTCGCCTCGGCCGGCGGCGGGTACAGCTGGGTCGATGGCGAAGCTCGCGCCCTGGAAGCCTTCGCGGCAGCCTCGCGGGCGCTGGCTGGTCTTATCAAGACGCTCGGATCCGGTCGCCCGATCCTGGTGGGTTTCAGCCAGGGCGCGGCGATGGCGTTCGCTGCAACCGCCATGCAGGTGGTTGAACCGGTCGCGGTCGTGGCCCTCTCCGGTTTCTTGCCGCGGGGCAACCTGACAGGCTTGCGCGGCAAGCCGGTGTTCTGGGCGCACGGGTTGCGCGACGACCGGGTGCCGGTGGAGACCGCCCGAGGCGATGCCCGCAGGCTGGGTAAGGCCGGCGCCCTCGTCGAATTCTGCGAATCCAACGTGGGGCACAAAGTCGGGGTCGAATGCCTGCGAGGTCTTAAGGCGTGGCTTGCCGATATCGAAAACGCGGCGGGATAACGCATGGATAGAACCGGGCAGACCTGAATCCAAAGAAGTCGGCCTGGTCGAGAAATGCTATCATGAGACCGTTCCCAGGTCGGCCGGATGAGTCTCACGGCGACCTGTGGGCATAACACCACACTCAAAGAGCGGGGAGCCAGCCATGCCGTACAACGAACTTGATAACAAAGCCGTCAACACGATCCGCTTCCTGGCCGTCGACGCGGTCCAGCAGGCCAAGTCCGGCCATCCGGGCCTTCCGCTGGGCGATGCTGCTATGGCTTACGTGGTCTGGACCCGCCATATGCGGTTCGATCCGTCGGAGCCCAAGTGGCCGAACCGAGATCGATTTGTGCTCTCGGCCGGGCACGGATCGGCGCTGCTGTACGCGTTGCTGCACCTCACCGGTTACGACCTTCCGCTGGAGGAGATCAAACGCTTCCGACAGTGGGGGAGTAAGACCCCTGGCCACCCCGAATATGGGTTGACCCCTGGCGTAGAGACCACGACCGGGCCGCTCGGCCAGGGGTTCGCCAACGCGGTCGGGATGGCGATCGCCGCCGAGCGCCAGGCCGCGCTGTACAACCGCCCAGGCTTTCCGGTCGTCGATCATTACATCTACGCCATCGCGTCCGACGGGGACCTGATGGAAGGGGTGGCCTCGGAAGCCGCTTCGCTCGCAGCGCACCTGAAGTTGGGGCGGCTGATCTACCTGTACGACGACAACCGCATCACCATCGACGGCAGCACCGATATGAGCTTCACCGAGGACCGTGCGGCCCGCTTCCAGGCGTATGGATGGCACGTCCAGCACGTGGCCGACGGCAACGACATGCAGGCCGTCGATCAGGCGATCGCCGCGGCCAAAGCCGACCCGCGCCCGTCGCTGATCGTGTGCCGGACGCATATCGGCTTTGGGCTGCCGACCAAACAGGACACCTCCAGCGCGCACGGCGAGCCGCCCGGCGACGAGGAGCTGAATGGCGCCAAGGTGAAGCTCGGCTGGCCGGTGGAGCCCCGCTTCCTGGTCCCGGATGACGTCCGCAGCCATTTCCAGGTACTGGGCGATCCGGGACGCAAAGCACGCAAAGCCTGGCACGATATGATGGCGCGCTACCGCAAGGAAAACGCGGAGACCGCAGCCGAATACGATCGCCTTCTCGCCGGCAAGTTGCCGGCCGGGCTGGCGGCCAAGATCGAGGTCTATCCGGCCGATTCGAAGGGCGCGGCAACACGCGCCACCTCAGGCAAGGTACTCAACGCGCTGGCCCCCATGCTGCCTGAGCTGATGGGCGGCTCAGCCGACCTGACGCCGTCCAACCTCACGGCCATCAAGGGCGAAGGCGACTTCAGTGCCGAGAGCCGCGCCAACCGCTATATGCGCTTCGGGGTGCGTGAACACGCCATGGGCTCCATCCTCAGCGGCATGGCGCTGAACGGCGGGGTGATCCCGTACGGCGGGACCTTCCTGATCTTCTCCGACTATATGCGCCCGGCCATCCGGCTGGCGGCGCTCATGGGCTTGCGCGTGATCTACATCTTCACCCACGACTCGATCGGCCTGGGCGAGGACGGCCCGACGCATCAACCCATCGGACAACTCGCCTCGCTGCGAGCCATCCCGCACCTGGCGGTGATTCGACCAGCGGATGCCAATGAGACCGCCGTCGCCTGGATGGTAGCGTTGGAACGCAACTCCGCTCCGACCGCGCTGGCCCTGACCCGGCAAGCGGTCCCGACGCTGGACCGCACCCGCTTCGCCTCGGCCGAGGGCCTGCGCAAAGGAGCGTACGTCCTGGCCGATCTGGGCAAGGGCTCGCCGGAAGTGATCCTGATGGCTTCCGGCTCGGAGGTCTCGATCATCCTCGAGGCGGCCGAGAAGCTGGTCGCCGAGGGACGCAGCGTGCGCCTGGTTTCGTTCCCCTGCTGGGAGCTCTTCGAGCAGCAAACTGAGTCCTACCGAAAGCAGGTACTGCTTCCGTCCGTGACGGCACGCGTTTCGATCGAGGCCGGCTCGCCGCAGGGATGGGCGCGTTGGGTCGGTGAGCATGGCGTGGTCATCGGCCTGGATCACTTTGGAGCCTCGGCGCCCTACCAGGACCTATACAGCCACTTCGGCTTGACGGCCGTTGCTGTGGTCGCCGCAGCGACGAAGGCGATGACGGCGGAAGCGGCCATGGAGGCGAGAGGATGAAGATCGCCGTCGCCTGTGACCATGCGGGTTTTCCACTCAAGGACATCGTGATCGAGACCGTGCGGAAGGCGGGCCATGAGGTCTTGGATCTGGGGACCTACTCGGCCGCGCCGGTCGACTACCCGGACTTCGCCGAGAAGCTCGGCCGTGCCATTCAACGTCGAGAGGCCGACCGCGGCATCCTGCTGTGCGGGTCGGGGGTCGGCGCAGCGGTGGCGGCCAATAAGATGATCGGAGTCCGCGCCGGGGTGTGCCACGACACGTACTCCGCGCATCAGTGTGTCGAGCATGATGATGTCAACGTCCTGGCGCTGGGCGGCCGCGTCATCGGGCCGGAAGTCGCCGTCGAGGTGATCAAGGCTTACCTGGGGGCAAGGTTCACGGGCGAGGAGCGCCACGTCCGAA